>JBKTHK010000018.1:0-29093 GCA_047240885.1 Slackia sp.
CCTTGCCCGTAGCGAACATGATGACGACGAAGAACAGCACGCCCATGCTCATGCGGCCCACGGCCATCAAAGCACCGATGGAGTCGCCAGCGTTCAGACCCAGCGCCCCGTCGAACATGTCCGTACGAGTTGCCCAGCGGCTGAACAGGGGCACCAAGCCCATGCCCGTCGCCGAGATCAGCATGGCAATGGTGCCAAGACCGATCTTCATCTCGTAGCCGGTCGAGCCGTCATCGGCTGTCGCGGTCTTGATTTCCTTGTTAGCGTTGTCTGCCATTGGTCCTCCTTAAACCAGTAGCACCATGATCGATTCCGACTCCCCTATCGCATCATGCGGGAACGAATGTGAGACAAAGATCTCCCCTTCGGTCCCGCATGACCGAAAAACGCACACATGGAATTGTCGACGGAATCAAAAAGGGGATCCGGATTGCCGTGCAAACCGAATCCCCTTTCTTATACGTAGTGACGCTTGCCTTTACGAAGACGAGCTCGTCAAGCTGCGCTTAGTCGTTCCACATCTCCGGACGCACCAGGGTGGGATCCTTGACGCGGTTCGGGAAGTAGTCGAGGCACTCGCCCTCGCGGTAGACGTCGGCGGTGGAGCAGTGCAGGCCGCCGCCGAACGGGTAGGCGTCGCGCAGGTCGCAGGGGATGACGTTCATGCCCAGCTTGTCCATCTGCTCCTGCTGATGCACCTCGGAGGCCTCCACGATGACGGTCTTCGGGTCGAGGACCAGGCAGTTCATGGACAGCCACACCGACGAGTAGCACAGCGCCGGCGGCTCGGTGTGCGCGGGCTGGGCGGCCTCGACGATCTGCCAGTCGTTGGCCTCGAAGATGGCGCGCTGCGGCTCGGGCAGCGGGCGGTGCGGGTTGTTGATGATCAGGCCCGGGCGCAGCGGCACGAAGGTCGCGTCGATGTGGATGGGATAGGGGTCGCCGGGGAAGTTCATGGCGTGGACGCGCAGCTCGGGATAGTAGCGCTGGAACCATTCCATGGCGGTGCGGTTGGTGGTCAGACCGTGCTGGATGAAGAGGTCCTTACCCATACGCATGACGTCTGCGGCGTCCCACATGGGCTCGACTTCGGTGGTGACGAAGTCCTTGTTGGCGGTGCGGACGAGGCGCTCCTCGAGGGTGATCTTCTCGTCGTAGTAGTTGTGCTTGTAGGAGGCGTCGGTCAGACGGGGGCGGGGAGCCTGGGTCCACTTGAACTCGGGGTCCTCGTCGAAGTACTGCTTCATGAGCGGCCAGTACGCGAGGTACTCGAAGTAGCGGCAGCGGAAGGAGTTCGCGGAGGCCATGATCTCGTTGCCGACCGTGAGCAGGATGTCACGGGGAGGCATGCAGGTCATCATGGAGTCATTGCGGAAGTCGGGGGTGCCGATTGCCTGGTTCCACTGCAGCGGGGTCGGGCGGTCGACGACGACGCCGCGGTCCTCGACGGCCTTGACGAGGTTCTCGAGGCATTCGTTGCCGCGCTCGACGGTAGCGAGCGGGCGGAGGCCCCACATGCCGCGCATCTCGGAATCAACGGGCACCTTCTCGGAGGTCGCGGGCTCCTCGGGCGGAATCATGGAGTTGTCGCAGCGGCCGACGATGACGCGCTTCAGCGGATCCCAGTCGTTCCAAGAATTAACGATCTTAGCCATAATAATGACTCCTTTCTTGAAAGGGGCTCTCCTCTACCCCTAACCGGATTGGAAAACTCGCAATCTCCTACTCGTTTTCTATGAAAGCCCTTGGAAACCACTTGTTTTCCTTATGGGTTTATTCTGAAGACACAAGAAATTCACTCCAAGAGCCACCAAAGGATGCTTGTCCGTCAAATTTGGCATATTCATTGCTTTTGTAACATCTTTGTTACTTACCGCTGTTCAAGACCGCTTTCGGAACATTCGCTTTGCCAAACGTCACAAAGCCCATCATTCGTTGTACACTTGGGAAAAAGAAATGACGCAACGTTCGGCAGACCCCTCACCCCGTCGAACACTGCGCCACTTTCTTAGTGCATGAATTGAATGCATGGAGGTGTGCAATTATGATTCAAGAATTTTACGGGGGGGGGGGGGGAGCAATTTTGACTCCCCGGAAATTAAGACGAAGCTGAAGATTCTTCACGCGGTAGACAAGTCGCTTGACCGCATAACCATTTCGGAGATTTGCGAAAACGCCGATATTTCACGCCAGACGTTCTACCGCCACTTCAAGAGCAAGTACGACATCCCCTCATGGCACACCATATTCTGCAGGCAGTTTTACCTTAACGAAATTGGCCGAACCATCAATTGGGAAATAGGCTATTACCAGCACCTACGACTTATTACCCAAGAACGCGATTTCTACCGTAAATCGATTCAGTACACCATCAACGAGCCTTTCGGGCAAACCGTTATTCCCGAAAGCAGGAAAAGCGTCATCTTTGAAACGCTTATCAACTGGCGACATGTCAATATCGATCACAATATGAGATTCCTCGTGGAAACATTCTCTAAGCTTGAATGCGAAATCCTGAACGACTGGCTTCGCTCAGAACGCGAAACGGATTTGACCCAATGGACAAACGACCTGTTGAGCATCGTTCCCGTCAAATTGTATAAGGCGATGCTCATTCCGCCTTCGGATAAAAAACCCAAATCTTAATTCTTCCACCACCTGGAAACAACCGGTTTCTCTCGCTCCTCCGGTTCGCTTCCCGTCAAAAACAGAGCCTCGGAAGACAAGCTTGTTCTCCGAGGAATGCTCCTGCATTCTAAACAGAAAGAGGGAGCGGCGTCTTTTCAGATTCCGCTCCCTCTCTGCTAATATCTCAAACCCTCGGATGCTCATGCGGTTAATGGCGAAACGCGCAGCTAGAGACTTTCGTTCGCCTTCGCTGCCGTCTTATCCGTCTCTTGCTGCGTCCCTGCATTCATCAGATAAATACCACCTGCCACCAGGGCAATTCCGAGACCCGTATAAAGCGTGAACGGCTCTCCCCACGCCATGCAGCCAATAATGGTGGTAGCAACCGTACCCAAACCGCCCCAGATGCCGTACGCAAGACCAAGCGGAACGGTTTTTAGAACAATGACGAAAAGTGAAAACGATATGACGTAACCTATTACGACCGCAATAGATGGGCCGAGAATCGTAAAGCCTTCAGAAAGCTTGAGCATAGTGGTCGCAAAGACCTCGGTGACGATCGAGATGCCCAAAAGAACATATGGCATGGCTTACACCCCCAACTTCAGAACAACAACGCCGCCGATGATGGCAGCCAGACCCAATGCTTTCTTCACATTGAACCCTTCTTTCCAAACCACAGCGCCAACAATGGCGGTCAAGGCAATTCCCAGGCCCGTCCATGCGGCATACACCGGCCCCAACGGCAAATACTCCAGCGTAAGAGCGATCAAATAAAACGCAATGCCGTAGCCAAGAACCGTACCCACAAGCGGCAGCTTCCTCTGGAAACCGTTAGAGAGTTTCATCATGGAGTCCCCGAAGACCTCAGCCACTACGGCAATGCCTATAAGCGCGTACGCGACCATAGCATCAATCCTTCCTTTCGGCCTTTGCGGCTGGATGCATCCAAGCAGACGCGACCAGCCTACGAGCCGTTCCAATAACCTTGCTCTTTGATTGCTCGGGAAACGATAAACTATGCCATTATGGCAGAGTCAACGAATTGCCCGGGCAGTTTGTCGACCTCACAAGCGCTTCACAAACGAATTCTCAAGACAATCTTGGCTTGCACCCAGCAATCCAGTCTCAAGTGATCCGCTCAAAGCAAAATGAAACGGCGCCGATGCAGGAGGAAGCATGAAAAACGAACTGTTAAGCATCGGGGAGGTTTCGCGCATGAAAGGCATCAGCCCCAAATCGCTACGCTACTACGAGCAACTCGGCATCCTTACGCCCGCCTGCGTAAACGAGCACAGCGGCTACCGCTATTACGCCATGAGTCAAATGATCGTCGTCGACGTAATCATCACCTGCGTCGAGTTGGGAATTCCTTTGAAATCACTTGCCGATTACCGCAAGCCGGACGGTTTGCTCGATATTGCCTCCCTTCTCGAAAAGGGTCGCGAGACGGCCGTTGACAATATTCGAAAAGCACAAGCCTCTCTTGCGCAGATAGACAGCTATCTTCATGAGGCGTATGAGCAAAGCCAGATAGAAGACGAAAGCCTTCCGTACAAACGTATCGTTTCCCGCCGAGCAATCATGCATACCCCTTGGCAGAGCAACCGCTTCGATGCAAAGAATTATCTATCCCTGACCACCTCTCTTTACAACTGCGCAGCACAGCTTGGCATCGTGCCTCTTTACCAATGGGGAATGATGCGTACGCCGCGCGAAGAGGGCGCGCAATGGAGCGTTTTCGTAGAGGTGGCGCTCGAAGACGAACCCGAACGCACCGAAGACGGACACACGGCGTTTCTCGACGGGTCGCTTAATCAGGAAATAACAGTCAGTACAACCATTGATGGCACGTATCGTGGAAGCAGGTTGCGGGGCGCAGGGTTCGACCAATGCTTTCATGACGTTTTTCGCATGGCGAAAAAGATGGACGGAGCCCTCGTCGCAACCGAGGTGTGGACAGACGAGCTCGACCCGCGCAACTACATTGTGGAATTGCTCGAAAAGCAATAACGATTCAAGAGACCGCCCCTTCCCTGCATAAAAAAACGGCACCCTCCCGGGTGCCGTTCTCATTCATCGTCTTAGACGAAAACTTGCTTAGTCCTCTTCGAGGGCAGCGACAACTTCTTCGGTCATATCCATGGTGTGATAGACGTTCTGAAGGTCTTCAAGCTCTTCGAGCTTGTCAACAAGACGCATGACCTTCTTCGCATCGGCCGGAGAAATCTCGGTCGGCGTGGTGGGCTCCATGGTGAGCTCAGCACCTTTGGTCTCAATGCCGGCGGCCTCAAGAGCATTTTTGACGGCCATGAGGTCGGAAGGAGCAGTGTAAACGATCCACTCTTCATCGGCATCTTCGTAGTCAGAGCCGCCGCACTCGGCGACCATCATCATGAACTCGTCCTCATCGACAGCGTTCTCTTTGTCGGCAACCTTCTTGTCATCGCTCTTGATGACCTTCTCGACCATAATCTGGCCCTTGCGTTCGAACTGGAAGGAAACGCAGCCCGGAGTACCCAGGTTGCCGCCATGGTGACGGAACGCAGCGCCCACGTCTGCGGCGGTGCGGTTACGGTTGTCGGTAAGGGCCTCGCACAGAATGGCGACACCAGCGGGACCGTAGCCCTCATACGTCAGGGTTTCGTAATTCGCCGCATCTTTGCCAGTGCCGAATGCTTTGTCGATAGCGGTCTTAATCTTGTCTTTCGGCAGAGAGTAGCCCTTTGCCTTTTCAATTGCGGCCGCCAAAGACGCGTTGTTCGCGGGATTCGGATCGCCGCCTTCCTTCGCCGCAACGGTGATGTTGCGAGAAAGCTTGCTGAACAGAGCGGAACGCTTAGCGTCCTGTGCAGCCTTACGATGCTTCGTGGTAGCCCATTTAGAATGACCGGACATGCTTGCCTCTTTCTTGCTATCGAGTGTGCACGTTTGCGCACAGGGCGCGATACGTGCGTCGCGTGCGTCTTGAGAAAATACCGCGCGATAGTTTACTGCAAAACCCCAGCTGCGTAAAGAAAGAGTCCCTCACGCAGCATAGAACGCAAAGTAAAAACTTAGCCTTTCTTCAGCTCTTCGGGATTGAGCTGAACCGCCACTTCGCGGTTATCGCGATCCTCGAAAGCCTCCTGCACTTCCGCCTGGTCCTCTTCACCGAACGTATCGATGATTCCTTCGCTCGCGCGACGGGCCTCTGCGTCCGCAAACGTCACGTTGTCCGCACCCTCAGGAGAAGTGACATACAGAACGCCACGCTTTGCATCGGCCTTCGCCTCGATAAGCAGGAAGGTAAAGCCGACAATGCCGGCAACGGTGGATGCGCTCAGAATAGCGGCCTTGGCCATGGCGATGTGCGTTTCATCAACATAAGCAAGGTTGGCAACGAAGATCGCCATAGTGAATCCTACGCCGCCTAGAATAGCCGCCCCCATCATATGAATCCACGAAACATTGGTCGGAAGCGACGCAAGTTTGGTTTTCACCACAACGAAGCTAAACAGCATGATGCCAATCGGTTTTCCCAAAAGCAGACCGAAGAACACGCCCATGAATACTGTGTCGCCGAAAAGCATCGACGGATCGATTCCCGCTAGATGCACATCGGCATTCGTCAATGCAAACAGGGGAAGAACGAGGAAGTACACCCATGGGTACAGCTTGTTTTCGAGCCTGGTTGCCGGCGGAATAACCTGAGCAGCAATGGCAGAAAGGTTCTTCACGTTGCGCATGTAATCCTTCTGGCCGATAACAGGCTCATCGGGATTGAAGGAATCATATGCTTGGCGAATCTTTTTGCCAGACCAAGATAAGAACCCGCGAAGATTAACGCGCGAACCCGAAGGAATGGTAAACGCAAGAAGCACACCTGCGATGGTAGAGTGCACGCCACTCATAAAGACGCAGAACCACAGAACCACGCCAAGCGCCAAATACGGCACCAACGAATAGACATGCGTGCGATTCAGCAACAGCAGCAACACGACAACACCCGCTGCGGCAGCAAGCCACATGAAGCTTGGAGCCTGACCGTAAAAGATGGCAATAACGAGAATAGCGATGATGTCGTCCGCTACGGCAAGCGTGGACAAGAAAACGCGTACGCCAGCGGGAATGCGATTGCCCAGCAACGCCATGATGCCGAGGGCGAATGCGATATCGGTCGCAGTGGGAACGCCCCAACCATGGACAGTGTCGGGATGACCGATGTTAAACAGTAGATAGATGACGATAGGAACCAAAACGCCGCCGCATGCCGCAACGATAGGAAGCAGCGCCTGACGGATGTTGGTGAGCTCACCGACCGTCATTTCGTATTTAATCTCTAAGCCAACGATCAGGAAGAAGACCGCCATGAAGATATCGTTGATGATATGGCCGGCAGACATGGTATACGCAGTGCCGCCGATGACGAATCCGATTTCCTGATGAATCAAATGCTCGAAGGCCTCATAAGCGCCCGTATTCGCGATGACAAGCGCCGCGATGGCGGCAAGCAACATGATGCCTGCGGACTTTGTCGCCGAATGAGTGAACTCGAGAATCTTTTTGTATCGCGCTTGATGACCGCGAACCTCGTCGATAAAAATCGACGGTTCGGTATTGCGCTCCTCGCTCGCAGCGGCCATGCTCACACCCCTCCCGAAATCGACGCGCACGCAGACGCCAGAGGCAGCTACCCCTTCCATGATGCTTCCGCGACCGCATTCGAGACGGCCGAGTTGGCGAATGCAGCCATAGGCGAAAGACGCCTTGAATGCGCGTTTTCCTGTACGTTGAAGTTGCTATTATATCCCCGTCATTCGGTGTTCCTGTTAAAACCACGTGAAACACCGTCGGAACAGCATGCGAGCGCGCGAAAGCGGCGGCCGGACATCTCGCGGCCTCAGACGCTTTTTTTGCGCTCCACTTGTGTAAGGAGGTTGCAGTGCACGCCGATCTTATTATCACGGGCACGCACGTGTTCACGGGGCTTGACGATGAAGCAAAACCCCTGTCCATCTGCGTGAAAGACGGAAGATACAGGCAGTCGTCGCCCCTGGAGATGCTCAACGCTTCATTGGCCCCGATACAAGGACAGAAAATTTCAAAGACGCTTTCGTCTGCGCCGGGCTTCACGACGCCCATTTGCACGCTTTCCATTCGGCCCTGTATTCCAGTCCGCTCGCCGAAAACTTTCTCGGAGAAAACGAAGCAGACTGTGTAGCACGCCTCGAACAGCTTGCAAAGCGACGCCCGAGCGGCTGGCTTCTGGCCCAGGGATGGCGAGAATATCGTTGGAATCCACCCGTGCTCCCCAGCAAGCACTCGCTCGATGCTACCTACCCCAATCGCCCCGTGTCATTGTATTCGGGGGACGCTCATACGCTGTGGCTCAACACGAAAGCACTTGAAGAACTCGGCGTGACGAAGAACAGCGTCGCCCCTGAAGGCGGCAGCTACGATCGCGACGAAGAAGGCGAGCTGACGGGCATCGTCCGCGAGGCAGCCGCCATGGAGCTCATGCCCCGCATCGTCGCATCGTTCACTCTCGACGAAATCGCCCATGCCTACGAAGGCTTCCTGAAGCGTCTTGCCGAAAACGGCATCACGAGTATTTGCGACGTCAGCTTGATGGCACAACCAGGACTGGACTTCGTGCGCGACGACGTCTATGCGGCCCTCGAAAAAGACGGACGTCTCACCGCGCGTGTGCACCTCTTCCCCACCCTGCTCGAGGATATGGGGCGCTTTGAGACTATGCGCGAAACCTACCGCGGTCCTCTCCTGAACGTATCTGGCTTCAAACAGTTCTTCGACGGCGTTTCCAGCCAGCACACCGCCTATCTGCACGCTCCGTACACCAATGCGCGCTTCGAAGGCGACCGCGGGCAGACCACCGTCCCGTTCTCAACCATGCACGACCTTGTCATGAAAGCCGCCGAAAAAGGCTATCCCGTCCGCATTCACACCATCGGCGACGAAGCCATTCATGAGGCTCTCGACATCTTCGAGGAGGCCCGCGAGCGTTTCGGCCTTCCCGAATTCGGCCGCACTTCCCTCGAGCATCTTGAGAATTTCCAGCCCGACGACATAGCACGACTTGCCCGCCTTGGAGTAACCGCCTCCGTGCAGCGCCGCACATCACGCTTGACCCCGGCGGCCCTGAACGAGACCTGGGGGCAGAGCGTTGCCAATACCTGTGGCCGTTCAAGACGCTCCTTGCCGAAGGGACCGTCTTGGCGTTCGGAACCGACTCTCCCGTCGTCGACGTCAACTCTCGCGGGGTTCTCTACACCGCCGTCACGCGCAAAGACGCCGCAACGCATGCTCCTGAAAACGGATGGCTTCCTTCCGAGCGTATCAGCATGGCGGAAGCACTGCGCGCATACACCGCAGGCTCGGCAATCGCCGCGAACGACCCCGATATCGGAACGTTGGAAGCCGGGAAATGGGCCGATATCGCCGTGTTCGATCGAAACCTGCTCGGGGAAGAACTGGCTGACAAGCCGGAACTCATCCTCGAGACGGAAACGCTTGCCACCTACGTTGCCGGACGAGAGGTTTACCGCGCCAAGTAATGCGACACGCCCCGATACGTGACTTAAGGCTCTGTGGCCACGCCCCGATACGTGGTGCAAGGCACTTCGACAAGATGGCAACACGCGTGCTGCGTCGGCCAAGAAGTGCGCTACCATAGGGCTAAGAGGAACTAGGGGAAGTTAAAAATAACTAGCTCATCCGAACAACAACTCGGACGTTCGCATTCGTTCTTCCGAGCGACACGCATCCACGAGCGAAAGGATGGAAAGTATGGATATCAAGGTTATCGGTCGCAAGGTCACGGTTACCGACGCCCTCAACGACTACGCAATCGAGAAGATTGGCAACGCGATGAAGGTCATGAGCCTCGATGTTGCCGATACCGAAGTCGTACTGCGCGTCGAAAAGACTCGCGCCATCCCTTGCATCTGCGAAGTCACCATTCGCCTCAAGGGCCACACCATCCATGTGGAGGAGCACGAAGAAGACATGTACGCCGCAATCGACGTCGCGTCCGCCAAGGTTCTTCGTCAGCTGCGCAAGTACAAGACCCGCGTTATCGATCACCGTATGCGCGAAACCCTGAAAGAAACCGCTCCCATCGAAGCAACCGGAGCAAACTTCGACGAGCTGATGGCCGAGCTTTCCGCCGATGACGAAGTCGTCCGCGTCAAGGAAATGGACTTCGAGCCCATGACCGAAGAAGAAGCGCTCATTCAGATCGACCTTCTGGGCCATGACTTCTTCGTCTACACCGACCGCGACACCAACGAAGTCAACGTCATGTATCGCCGCACCGGCGGCGGCTACGGCCTGCTGAAGCCGAAGGCCGAATAACAAGCCCGAGCATTGCAGCGCGCAATCTCAACACATGAGGAGGGAGCCTGAAAAGGCTCCCTCCTTTAGCTCTAGGTCTTGAGCGGTCAGACAAGAACGGCGCCTTAGCGAACCGAGCGCATAGGCACAAGCGCATAGACGAAGACCGCATTCTCCTCCTCTTTGAATTCGTATATCAAATCGAAAGGACTCACGGCCGCCTTGCGAACAGCGTCGCCGAATTCCTCCTTGATTGAAAGAGGAAGGTTCTTCGATCCTATTTCGGGAAACGCCTCGATATTCGAAAGAACGCCGACCAGAGAAAGGCACAAACGCTCCGACCAGACGCACGACGCATCGTCGAGAAACCGCTCAGAGAACACCATCCTACAAGCCATGACGCTCCGCTTTCTTTCGTATGACCTCCAAAGCCTCCTTTATCCCTTCGACGCAGCGTCCTTCTTCGATATCCGCGCGCGCCTGCCTAATGGAAGCCGCAATTCTTTCGGCATACACGGCCTCTTCCGCAGCCTCTTGAAGCTTTCGGTCGAAGACGTCTTCGGAGCAGAACACAAACGCCCCCCGTCCGTTTTCCGTCACGTGCACAACGCCTTCCAAGGCCGCGTTCTTTACCTCGCGCTGATTCGTCTTCAGTGCCGAAAAAGGATAGATTGCCTCCATGAATCCGCCTTTCATACTGAATTAGATACCTTATTCAGTACCTATTTTATATTTGAAAAGACACTTCATTAGGCAGGCAAGGCGCATTAAAGACCAGAATCACAAAAGACAGCAAAACAATGCCCGACTCCGCAACGACACGCAATCGAGCGCTGTCAGCCCCTTCCCTTACTGCGCCATTCCAAAAAAAATCAAAAGCCCCATCTGGGGCTTTTGCTTCTATTTTTGCTTTGTTGAGATTTGCTCGTCCGACATACGCAAAAGGCGCCAAGCACAGAGCTTGACGCCTTCGACCTACGAGCACTCAGCGCCTGGACTCAACGAATTGGAGGGGAGGGATTCAATCCAGGCTTTGACATGCTACGCAGTCTCGAGGAATTTGCCGACGGATTTCCCGCACTCGCGGCCAAGCGTGATGGCCATGCCGAGGCTGCATCCCGGAATGGGCGTGATATATTCGTAGCCGAAACGACGGCCGCAATCGTTGCCGGAAACATACAGACCCGCAATGGGCTCGAAGTTCTGGTCGAGCGCATTCTGGTCACCATCAGTGATAATGCCTCCGCACGTCACCATGGTCTCGCCAAGAACGGGATCGAAGGTGCATGCGTAGAACGGAGGCTCCTTCACCGGGAACAACACCGCCGCATCGCGACCGAATTCCATGTCCGCCCCCGCTTCGCAGTAAGCGTTATAGTTGTTGATGGTCTCGACGAAGGTCGTAGCCGCATCGCCCTCGAGACCGAGCTGAGCAGCCAGCCCCTCAAGCGTGTCGTCGGCGATGTATTCGACCTGAGTGACAGGCCCGTTCGATTGGGCTTCCTTGTCGGATTCGGACTCGACATAGGTTCCCTGGAATTTCGCGTACGCTTTATCGAGGGATTCCTGAAGCTGGGTGATGCTCTCTTCGCTCGCCGTAAAGCCCGCATGCTGGGGGATAGTGTACTGACGATATTCGGGGAAATTCGAATCGAGAACCGCGAATTTCGTCTTGCGGCTGCGATACACCGTAGCAAGACCGCGCTGTTCGGACGTCGGATAATACTCGTTGCAGAAACGCTTGCCATTTTCATCAATCCATACCGCCTGCGGCAAACAGTTCATTTTGCCGGGAAGAGACAGCCCCTTCATGTTCATACCAGGAATAGGACACGTCTCGAGATGGGCGCCGGCCCAATAAGCCATCCGTACACCGCGGCCGTCGTTTGCGGACATGGAGCTCAGCGTCTCGTCCCCCACCAGGGCGCCGGCCATATCGGGCATCAAATCGGTCATCATCTCGGGATTCCCGCCGAAGCCGCCGCAAGCAATAACAACCGCTTTGCAATTGAATTTGACGTTGCCACTTTCATTGGAAGCAACCAAACCGGCAACCGCGCCGTTCTCCATAACGACATACTGCGCCTCCGTCGAGAACATGAACGTCGCACCGTTTTCCTGAGCGACCGATCGATTGTACTCGTGAATCTTTTTCTGGTTGCAATCGCCGTAGAAGCTACAAACCGACGGCCAGAATTTCACGCCGCTCAACTCGTCGAGCTGATGCTCGGTCTTGGGGAAGAACGCCGTCGTCATCGTGGCGAAATCTTCTTCGGTCAGCTCAGAGAGGTACCAGTCGGTGTTGGCGGCAGAATTCTGGGCGAACTTCATGACCAGTTCCTGATTGGGATAATTACCCGTGACAAGCATCCAGTTTTGGAAGAACTCGACAGGATCGACCTCGGGCACGCCTCGCTCTTTGAGGATGGAAGAGTTCAAAGAAGCGAATTCGTTGCCTACGGGCGCGAAGGTATCCTCAGGCTGTTTCTCGATGAGATACACCGTCTTGCCCTCTTCGGCGAGTTCGCGGCATGCGGTCAAACCGGCGTAGCCGTGGCCGCACACAACGACATCGCAATCGATTTCCTGGGAAAAATCCGTCACTTCCGCAGGAGGATTCTTCCAGCTCGATCCCTGGGAAGTATCGTTCGTGTTTCCCTCGTTGGATTTGCTCTCAGACGGCGAACATGCGCTGAGAGCAGTTGCCGCTGCAGTAGTGGCGCCAACGACGCCTGTTCCCTTCAAGAAGTTGCGACGGGTCAAGTCCTTCGTCATGGCTGCGCTCCCCTTCCCTTCCATTTGCATTCGACTCGCACCCGGCAAGCATCAAATGCAGCTCTTGCCCATTCGATGCGCCATGGCGCCTTTCGCTGCAAACCCTACGGAGAAAAGCCTCTTGCTACCATCGTGGAAATTAGGGAACAACATCATGGAAATTTGGTATTGCCCTGTTTTGCCTGAAGAATCTATAGTTTCTTCAGGAGGGATTATGAGCAGAAAACATCTATGCCGAGAGACAATCGCGTTCATCGCGTTCTTTTCGACCATTCCCATCTATTCCCCCAACGTCGTCCCCCTGCGGCAGCATCTTCAGTATGACGAAACTATGGGATATTTCGTCATACCCATGCTCGCCGCTGCGGCCATAGCGTCCGCAATATCGTTCGCCCACGCCGCGGCTTCCTCGTCTCGGTTCAAGAAACTTTTTAGAATGTATTCGTTCGTTTCTCCTTTTGGCTACGCTGCATGCATGGTGTATTTCGTTCTTGCATCAATCGGCGCTATCCCCACGCAAACGACCCTTGTAGCCATTTGCGCCGTCTTCGTCGGCCTTTTCCTCCCCCGCGTGACAATCCGATGGGGAAAACGACTCGAACCCCTTTGTCTTCAGCAAGCGCTACTCGTTATCTGCATAGTTTGCGCAAGCACTGCAGCCATCAATTGGGCTTTCAGCTTTTCTCCCCCTGTGCTTTTGGCGTCACTATTCATAGCCATGACCGCATTCGGGTCGTTCTTTCCCTGCATTCCATCAGCTACCAAGCGCCCCGAACATGCCGAAGCCTACGAATCCGAAAATCGGAAAAACACGCCTCGTTGCGCCAATGACTCGAAGGGCGAAGCGGAAGCCGCCGACCAAGGCGGAGCCGTCATCATCCCGCGTTTCGTGTCAGTCTTGATTCCTGCCCTTATAGGTCTTTCGGTTTTCGCGGTTCATATGGGCGTAAGTCGCGAATCGATTCTTGATTCAATAAGCGCCGAAATCTAGAAACGTCATCGCGAGCCTTGCGCTTGTGCCTTTATGTTTCATTAAAAGCAGGCAACAACCGGTGTCGGTGCTGCTCTTTTCAGGAGTTGCACCCACTGCCGCTATTCTGCTGCTCTGCTATTTGGCCATCGCCAACGATTTCGCGATATCAAACGATTTCATCTCAACGGGCATCTACACTTTCTTCTGCATGATTGCGCAGATATCGCTTGCCCTTGGAATAGCAGGAACCCATGCGCGCGAGTTTTCGGCACCTATGATTTGGTCGGGATTCCTTTTCCTTTTCACCACATTCAGCGTCTTAGGACTTTCGTTCGGAGCATTCCTGTCGGACGGACAGCCCTTCATGCCCCAAACCATTACCGCACTCTACTGCGCATACCTGGTTGTTCAGTCTATTCGATCGCTTTGGACGAACGGACTCTCAAGATTCGATGGCGGCAAAAAGCACGCCAACGAAGAGAGCGACTATGCCCGCCGATGCGACAAGCTAGCCGCCGACTTCTTGCTTTCTCCGCGCGAAAAGGAAATCGTCACCTATCTCGGACGAGGCCACACGTGTTCATACATTGCGAAAACGCTGGTCATATCTGAAAGCACCGTATACACCCATGCAAGAAACATTTACCGCAAGGTTGGCATCCAATCGAAAGAAGAGCTCATCCAGATTCTTACGAGCTCTTCCTGACGTTGAAATACCAGCTCTCCCTTCTCGCAATGCATCGACATAGAACATGATAGGCAAAAGTGAGCCGCCTTCACCCGCAAAACCAAAGGAGGGATCCTTAAACAAGGATCCCTCCCAGCGCATGTTCCATTTTTCGCAGAAACTTATGCTTCGCTTTCCTCAGCGGTGTCATCCGGCGTCTCCATGGCCTTCGCCTCGGCCATGCCGCCACCTTCGAGACGCTTGCGGCGAACCAAACCCGCACGCACGACCAGCGCAGCATAAGCGGCCGTCAAAACTCCCGCAACAGCATAGGCTGCACCCCATTCCAAGCCGAAACCGATCTTCGCATTCAGCAGATAGCTCGAGCACACGAACATATAGAAACAGCCAGGAATAAGCGTCATGATGCCAGGCTTGCGCAAGCCGAACAGATACACGCTTATCAGCGCAAACGCGAACACGGCGCACGTCTCATTGGCGAAACTGAAGTAACGCCACAAGATATTGAAGCCATTGGAATCAAGCTTGGAGCAAATCAAGATGACGCCCACCGGCACGAAAATCGCCAGCGCAAGCGCAATACGCTTCGCTTTGCTCACCTGGTCGATACGGAAGTAATCGGCAATCATCAGGCGAAGCGAACGCAATGCGGTATCGCCCGAGGTAATGGCCAAAACCACCACGCCGACGATGGCGATAATGCCGCCGACTTCTCCCAAAAGGCTCTTGGAGATAAGACCGACCACGGCAACAGCTCCCGTAACGCCCGCTTCGGCCACGCCGTTGTTGTAAACCACCATGGCGGCCGCAGCCCAGATTATAGCAATGAAGCCCTCGAGAATCATCATCATGTAAAACGTGTTGCGACCCTCGAATTCGCTGTTCACGGAACGGGCGATGATGCAGGCCTGGGTGCTATGGAAGCCCGACACGATGCCGCACGCCACCGTGATGAAGAACAGCGGAATGAGATTATCGAGGCTCACCCACGCAGGCCATGCGCCCCACAGCTCGTTGAGCTGGAAAATTCCGCCCGTGAAAAACAGACCGAAAAAGATTCCCACAGCCGAAAGCAGCAGAATAGCGCCAAACACCGGATAGATGTGCCCGATAATCTTGTCTATCGGAAACACCATGGCAATCAGGTAGTAGACAAGGATTATTCCGCAAATCGCCAGAATCGGCACAAGCGCGCCGATGCCGAGCATAGCACCGTCGGCATCGGTGAACAACGTAGAAAGGCCGAGGACGGAACCCGCCAGCATGTCACCCGGGGTATAAATGAACACAACGCCGACCAAGAACATGAGCAGGCACACAAAGATGTTATAAATCTGATAAACGCCCTTACCCATGAAGCGTTTCATAAGACCGGGCACCTGATCTCCGTTGTGACGCAGGCTCATCATGCCGCTGAATTAGTCGTGCACGGCGCCGCCGAGCACGCAAGCCGATGGGAATGAGAATAAAAGCCACGGGCCGAAGAGGATGCCCTGGATGGGGCCGAGCACCGGACCCGTTCCAGCAATATTAAGCAGCTGAATGAGCGTGTTTTTCCACTTCTTCATGGGAACGTAGTTCACGCCGTCGCCCTGCGCGTAAGCGGGCGACGTTCGCGCATAAGGCCCAAAAATGCGTTCGCAGAATTTGCCGTACAGATAGCCGCCCAAGAGCAAGACGGCCAGGCCGATGAGAAATGTGGCCATAGGTCCTCCCGATTATCGAAGAAACATTGCTCCTGACAGCTGTTTACAACACGCCGCACCGGCGCGCTTCAAGCAGGTGTCACACGAGCCTCGGCCATGCCGAGCACATCGCATGCTACTGTTCGAAAGAAAAATGAAACGGGTTGTTAACTGTTACGGAATAAGGAAAAAAGCGAACGGCGCCGTTATGCCGGCACTCGGCTTCAAAGCGTATATTGTCCTCCTCTATATTCAGAAATGAGTTATTTTCTCTATCTATATTTCTATTAATATTGATAAGTTTCCTGAATTATTCACTCAAGTTTTCAGGAAAATCGTCCGCGAAGAAACACGTTGTCGCCCCCTATCAGCAATCTCCCGGCCGAATCCGCACTCCAAGACGAGAAAACAGCCGTAACCACAACCTTGAAGAATGCGCCACGCTTATCATACGGCCGAACTCGATACCGAAAAAAAACCGAACCGCCCAATACTTATTTGGACGGTTCGGGCAGAGGGGGTATTTGAGCGATAGGGGCAGACGAATCCTAGAGTATGCCGGCAGCAAAGAACGCGCCACGGACCAGCAGTACACCGAGAATTGAACAGGCCAGCACAACATATGCAGAAGCTCTCGGGGAAAGGAACTTCTTCAGGAAGCAAACAGATGCGATCGCCGCAGCTACTGGGCCAACAACAGCCCCGATTGCCACGAGAACCAGGCTAGCTTCGACTCCCAGCAGATGAACCATATAGCCAACGATTACCGCAAGCCACCCGAGGGACAAAGCAATATTGCCCACATGAGCCACGCGCATGAGGCCATCACTTTTTATAAAAGCAAGGCACAATCCAACGCCCATGGCAAAATCGCCTACGATAAAAAGAGGAACCGTAATAGCGCCAGACCATGCCGAGACGAACGTGCAAGCCTGATACGCAAGGCCCGTGACCACCATCAAGCCAAAAGCAGCCACGAAACCGATCCATTGGACTACCTTCATAGCTGACCCTTTTATCTTACATATAGCCAGGTCAACAACCAAAACAATTCCGAAGGCAATAGCCCAATAGGATTCTTGAGAAATCATCGAAGCAGGATTCGACATGCCATTCAAGAAACGAAAAGGCTGTCCCAAATGCATGAGTGTCCCCAGAAGACCCACACCTAAAAGCACGATACACGTAAGAGGGAATATCCAATCTCGTCCTTGCGTATCATTCGGGGTATCCACGCCATCGAGATTGACTGCAGTTCCAATGGCACGTACCGCATACGCCCCAGCAGAAATACCGCCCAATGTCGTAAACACAAGAAGCGGAAGAATCTCCAACATCATCAATCACCTGCCTTAAATATAGAATACACACGGTCCGGTCCCTGCCTCAGGCAGGTATTGCTCGCCATGTCGCTCGTGAATGAGCTTACTCACTTCGCTTTCGGGGTCATTCAAATCGCCGAAGATGCGAGCATTCGCAGGGCAACTGGCAACACAGAATGGCTCGTCGCCTTTCTGCGCACGTTCTGCGCAGAAATTGCATTTCGACATCACATGGTTAACATCATCCATTGACGGCGCCCCGTATGGGCACACCCAATCACAATAGCCGCACCCGATACAAACCTCCTGATCAACCGACACGATACCCGTTTCCGGATCTTTGCCCATCGCGCCCGATGGGCAATTGTGCACGCATGCAGGATGGTCACAGTGGTTGCACAGCATAGGACGAAACGCAAGCGTCGGATAGGGGAACGAACCCGTAGGCTGATAGAGCACTTCACCTGTGAGGCTTTCAATATGGTTCCAATGGGCAGAACCCGGAACTTCATTCGAAATCTTGCAACTAACCGTGCATGTCTGACATCCAACACAGTGTCTCGTATCGATAACCATGCCGAAGCGTTTTGTTTCAGCCATTTCGTCACTCTCCTTAAATGACTACGCTTTCTCGACCTCGACGAGAATGTCGTAGAACGCCGTGTTCGTCATGCTATAAGCTTCCTCAGCATCGCAAATCGTATGATGCGAAAGGTTTTGATAGCAGCCTTCGATGAAATAATCAGGGGTCCATCCGCTTTGGGTGGCCACCGTGCCTGGAATGATGCCTTCCGTAATGAACAGTCGAATCTTCATCTCTCCACGGTCATTGCGAACACGCACTATGTCCCCATGGGCAAGACCGCGCGCTTTGGCATCCGCAGGATTCATCTGCAACAAAGGCTCATTCTGCACAATCTCGAGCGCTGGATTCAGAATGTGCTGCGTATGGACGTTAAGACGATCGTGATACTGGATAAAGACGAGCGGATACTTTTCTGCAAGCTCCCCCTCTCGAGGGTTTTCGCACGGAGGCTTCCACGTAGGAACCTCATCGTCGAATTCAAGCATCGCTTCGGTATAGAATTCGAATTTCCCTGTATCGGTCTTATATCCCGCCCCGTCAGCATAGACGATGGCAGGCTCATATAGCGCATCGGATCGACCGTAAATTCCCTGCTCTACTACGTCTCGATCCCAATCGAAATCATCCCAAGCTGGATGATCGGTGCCAACAAACTGACGAATCCATTCTTCATCCGATTTGCTCCAATATTCTTCAACCCCACACTTTTTGGCGAGCATGGTCATAATCTCGACATCAGACTTGCTTTCGCCCATAGGCTCAATAGCCGGTTGGTTGAACATAACCCAAGGACTACGATCGATAAGATCCCAATGCTCCCAGTATGTAGACGCCGGCAATACTATGTCAGAATATTTCGTCGTCCAAGTCCACCAGGGATCGGCGGTCACAATGAAGTCAATTGAAGGCAACACCTTGTCGATGATATAGTTCGAGTCGGGTGACATATTGATGAAGTTGGAATTAGCAATCCACAGAAAGTCAATACCCACGGGGTCGCGGCTTACGGCAGCATTGTAAATTTGCGACGAGGGAAGCAAGTTTGCTTTCCTGCCCGTTTCAGACCAATCGGAATAATCGAATACAGGACCCACATAGCCGGCCACAGGCTTGTTGGTTGCCGTGCCACCTGCATGCGAAGCCCCTCCGCCAGGAACGCCCATATACCCTGCAACCATTGCAAGGGTCGCAACCGTGCGAAACGGAGAGTAAGAATGGTACACGCGCTGCATGCCCTGGCCCATGCGGATTGCCGCCGGCCGCGCCTCGATGTATTCTCGAGACAGGCGCTCCACAGTATCGGGCTCAATTCCGCAAATACTTGCCGTACGCTCTAAGGTGTATTCTTTGCAACTGTCAACCAAATGGTCAAACGCCGTGCGGCACGCGATGCCTTCAACCGTAAAGGTTCCGGAAAGCGCAGGCTTCACAGCACCTGCTTTTATAGTCGCAGCATCAGGAGCCGGCAAGGCATTCTGCGTCAACTCATCCCACAACACATAGGTGCCAGCACCAGAACCAGCTGCACCCTGAGCGGCAGGTGCCGTGCCGATCGAGCCGTCCTCAACCTCGTCTCCTTCAAGGCTGTCAATGACCTTGCCATCGACCATGCGCAAATAATGGCCGTTGTCTTCACGGATAAGATACGGGGCAACCGATTCCTCCGCTAACTTGTCTTTAGCATGGAGGTCGTTTTCGATAATCCAGTTCATCATTCCCAAAGCCAGTGCTGGATCGGTCTGAGGGTTGATCGCAATCCATTCATCAGCCATAGCAGCGGTGGAACACTGACGCGGATCGATGACGATTACCTTCGCGCCATTTTTTCGTGCAGCCACGTAATCTCGTAATTCTGAAGTATGCGTATCGGCCACATTACGACCCCAGCAGATGAGCAAATTCGAATTCAGGTAATCACGCGAATCATGTGCACCGCGATGCGTTCCGAACACCATGGTCATGCCCATAGAAGCACCATGGTCGCCCATAATGCCTTCAATATCCCACGTAGTTGCTCCAAGACATCCCGCAAAACGCGTCGGAGCCTCCCATGAAAGTTTCCCAAGGTCTCCTGTAAACGAATAGAACGAAGCGTTCTTGGGGTCCTTCGCCGTGACCGCATTGAGCTTCTCCGCAATGAGATCGATAGCCTCATCCCAGGTGATGCGTTCGAACTCGCCGCTGCCACGCTCACCTGTTCGTTTCATCGGATACATGACACGCGCGTTTTCGTCCTGCAAACGCTGTATGTAGCTCATCGAACGCAGACATGCATTTGCATATCCCGGCCTACCAGGCATATCGCCAGGCTCCACGCGAATGAGTTCGCCATTGCGAACAGTACCATGTAGATGACAGCGAGAAGTGCAGTTGACCGTACAAACCGCATGCACCGACCGCTCCCCCTCGCCAGCAGGAACCTCTCCCTTAGAGGCTTCCGCGGTGCCAGAGTTCATGCCGAAGCCAAATGCGGATGCGACGGTAATGGCACCGACTCCCTTGATGAACGTACGGCGGTTCATTTTCCCGTCTTTGATAAAAACTCGGCTCCGCCGTCTCGTGTTCCTTCATCTTGCTACTCCCCCTTCTCGTATGAAACGGACAAGATGAAGATGAGATTACCCATTCTCGTAAACGAACCGCCATCCACGATCGTACGCATTCAATCATCTTTGGAGGAATGCGACCAAAGATGATGGCTTAACCATATTTTTGTGTTTTCGTCCGCCCGCAATCGTTAATAGATGCTGCCTATAATGACAGAATCAAGAAAGGGGCATTGCCGTATGCGCATCCATCGTAACAACACGTCCGACCATTGCGACATTGGAATGCTGTTCGCTTCGGCATTTCTAATCTACGGATTTAATAGCGTGGTAACGTCAGCGATGCCGGAATACATACTCAACATCGGAGGGGATGCGTTGTCTGCCGGCGCGCAGAACAGCCTGTTTACGTTCGCTGCAGTATTCCTCCGTATCTTCCTCGGGCCCTTTTCCGACCGATACGGAAGCAAGGCATTGCTCTTATTTGGTGCCGCGGGGTTCTTTTTGCCCTGCGCCCTCCTTCCGTTCTGCAACAATACCCACCTCGTCCTGATGCTGCGATTGCTGCAGTCAGTCGGACTTGCGGCCTACTACCCCAACGTAGCCCGCTACATTGCCATACGTTCGAATACATCGAACGAACCGCGTCGCATAGGAACCGTCCGGCTCCTCTCCACCCTTTCGCTCATGGCCATGCCCGCCATGCTACTTCCATTCATTGATGAATTTGGCTATGCGATGTTTTTCAGCGCTCTAGCTGTCATTTCGGGCATCGGCTTTCTCCTGATCGCTCCACTGCATAATGACAACTTGCCTCCAAGAAAAACAGCCGATGAAAATGCCCAAACCGAAAACGGAAGAGCCTCAAGTGCAAAAAGGGCTTTAATGCACTCAAGACAAAGCGGCGAATCGAAGCAATCTGAATCGGTGTCGAGACATATTGGCATCATCTTGCCGACCATGCGCATCCCTCGCGAATTTTTACCAGTCGTCGGATCCCCTTTTGTATTCGCTTTCGGATACAGCATCGTCCTTAGTTTCGGACCCATGTATGCAGAGACGGTGTCTCCTGGTTCAAACGGCGGTTTCATCCTTGTTTTTTTAGGCCTTGGAGGCCTCTTGGGAAATTTGGTAATGGATCGGCTGTTGTCAAGCTTCGGCGCATTCCACCTACTATCTGCACTGGGATTACTTTCAGCCTGCGGCATGGGACTCACAGCAAGCGCTGCAATATGCATGGCTCCGCTGGCGACGATATACATAGGCGCAGGAGTCTTTTCCTTTGGCTACTACGGAGCCACCGCAGCGCTTATCGCAGAGCTAGGGCTGCGTCATCGAAAACAATCACTCGGATCGCTTTTTTCCGCTCAACAAAAAACTGCTTGGATCTTGGCATTATGCTGGGCAGCCTATTTGCAGGGTTGATACTTCAGTTGGAAATCCCCTTATACACAGCGCTCTTTTTTTTCGGCAGCCATGCTTGCCGTTTTCCCCTTCGTGTGGCATATGCAACACAATAAGCAAACAAAACAATGAGGAATTCGAAGCAAGGATGCGCATGGAAGCTAAAAACTTATTCGTGAAAACGCAGCCACAGCTCAAAGCGGCAATTGAGCGCATTGTTGCGGACGGAATCGTTCGAAGCAAAACGCTTGAACTTGATGCGAATGAATATCTGTTCCATGAAGGCGAGTTTGTTCGCTCGACATTTTACGTAAAACGAGGCCTCATCAAGCTATCGAGCGACAATGCAGACGGGCGTTCCAAAACCGTCTTCCTTCACAAAACAGGAACCCTGCTTGGCTTCCAGGACTTCCAGGATGCTGAGGAGCGAAAACCATCCATCCTCAACGCAAGGGCCTCCATGAGATCGACCGTCATAGCCATCGATTCCAAAGATTTCGGCAACTACCTTCGAGAGCACGGGGATATTTGCTATGCCATGGTGCAGTATATGTTTTCGATGCTAGCGCTCGAAACTCGCGAAGCCGTCAACTCATCCACCTACCCGGTACTTCAACGATTTGCAGCACTTCTCCTCAATCTTGCATACGAATTCGGCGCAACACACGAACCAGCACTGCTCCCATTCAACAACTCGGATTTTGCCGAAATGCTTGGAGCACATGTGAACTCCATCAACAATGCCGTCGCCTCACTTCGCCGTTCTGGCTGCATAGACAAACAGCGCGGATACCTTGCCATTATCGACTTCAATAAACTTGAAAACATCGCGGAAAATCTCGTCTAACGACGGTATTACCCATCGTTAGACGAGAGCAAGCTTCCGGCAAACACGTAATGAAAAGGCGCATCGACGACAGCAAATGTCGCAACCACAGCGGCTCTTTCGTCCACGACTACCACGATCGCCTCGTCACCCGCTTTTACTCTGCGCCGTGCTACAAACATTTAATAGCGCGCCAAGAACTCCTTGGTACGCTGGTGCTGCGGATTGTTCACCACCTGCTCCGCCGGCCCCTCTTCCACAATCACACCACCGTCCATGAACACGATACGGTCGGCCACATCACGCGCGAACTGCATCTCGTGCGTGACAATGACCATGGTCATGTGCTCCGCCGCAAGTTTCTTGATGACTTTGAGCACTTCGGCCGTAAGCTCGGGATCGAGCGCGCTCGTAGGCTCGTCGAAGAATACGACCTCGGGATTCATGCACAAAGCACGGGCGATGCTCACACGCTGCTGCTGACCGCCCGAAAGCTGGCAGGGAACCTTGTCCTCGTTGCCCTCGAGGCCCATTTTGGCAATCAGCTCACGCGCCTGGCGTTCCACTTCCTCCTTGCTGCGTTTCTGCACGCAGATGGGCGCATCCATGATGTTCTTGAGCACGGTGTAATGGGGAAACAGGTTGTAATTCTGAAACACCAGGCCGAATTTCATCTTCGCACGGCGCAGGACATCAGACTTGGCGTACTCAGCCTTGCCGCTGTCGCCCGTACGAGCCACCGTCATATCGTCGTAGAGCAAATCACCCGAATCAAATGTTTCGAGCAGCGTAGCGCAGCGCAGGAGCGTAGATTTGCCGCCGCCCGACGGACCGATCACCGCAACGACCTCGCCCGGCATGACATCGAGCGAAATATCCTTGAGCACTTCGTTTTTACCGAAGCTCTTTTTGATGTGCGACAGGCGCACTACAGGGTTTTGAGTATCCATGAGTAAGTCCTTATTGCAGAAACGTTAGTCGTGGTAGTAATTGAGTTTTTTCTCGACGCGATTGAGCACAATTTCAACCACGAAGTTGAAGACCCAGTAAAACGCGGCCGCGAACACAAACGGCAACATGCTGACCTGAGAAGCGACCAACGCCTTTGCCGTGCTGAACATCTCGGCGACACCGATGGCGAATGCAAGCGAAGTGTCTTTGACAAGCGTAATGATTTCGTTGCCCATGGCGGGAAGGATGCGCTTTATCACCTGAGGAAGAACAATCTTCATGAACGTCTGGGCGCGCGAATAACCCAACACGCTCGCTGCTTCAAGCTGGCCCTTGGGAATGGACTGGATACCGCTGCGGTAAATTTCGGCAAAATAGGCCGCGTAATTGATGATGAACGCAATAATGGTCGCGTTAAATTTCGAATCGGTGGAAAGCTCTACGCCGAAAATGTAGTACGGCGCAAAATAGATGAAGAACATCTGCAGCATAAGCGGCGTACCGCGCATGATGGAAATGTAGAAGCGCATAAGCCACGCAAGCGGCTTGAACTTGCTCATGCGTCCAAGGGCGACGAGCACGCCCAAAGGCAGAGACCCGACAAGAGTCAGAAAGAAAATCTGCAGGGTGACCACAAAGCCTGTCCCCAGCATTCCGAGCATAGTGCCAATATCCACGAAAGTCCCCTTTCCTTTTGTATATACACGCGAGCATTGCATGCGAGAAATATAATTCGGCATCTGTGCGCATATAGCGCAGCCGTACCAGGCCGTATATGCGCGCAAAGCCCGAATCTCGAAAACCCGCACCAACCAAGCTTGCCAAAATCGTTCCATACGGCGCACAAGGTTACAGCGCAAATCGCGGACGAGCATGACGCCCGTCCGCGATGCAAGGTATCAAAACCCTTTCAGCAGTCTACCTGAAAACCGCTTTACTTAATGAGCCAGTTTTCAAAAGAGAGGCCGTACTCAGAGTATTTGTTGCACAGCTCCTCGACGGTGCCGTCCTCATACATTTCTTTCAAGGTCTGGCTAACCTTCTCGGCGGTCTCCGTATCGCCCTTCTTGAAGCCGACTGCATAATGTTCGGAGGAAAGCGTCTCGTCAAGCATGACGTATGCATCGGGCTTCGCGCTCATCTGATACTGAGCGATGGACAGGTCGCAGGCAACAGCGTCAACGGCGCCGGACTCGAGCTGCATGAACGCCGTGTTGTACTCGGCGATGGTCTCAAGATTAGCGAAGGTGGCAGCCAGATCGGCGCGATCGCCTTCGAGAACGTCAAGAGCAGCAGAGTCGGTCTGGGTGATGACGTTTTTGCCGGCAAGGTCGGCAAGGCTTGCAATGCCCTTGTCCGCCTTCACAACAATAACCTGGCCGTTAAGCATATAAGGATCAGAGAAGGTGTAATCGTCCTCGCGGCCTTCCATGGTGAAGCCGTTCCAAATGCAGGTAATGGCACCGCTGTTAAGCAGGGTGTCCTTCGCGTCCCAATCGATCGGCTCGTACTTGACGGTCCAGCCGTTGCGCTCTGCCACTTCGGCGGCAAGATCAAGGTCGAAGCCGGTGAAGTTACCGTCATCGCCCACAAAGCCATACGGCGGATAAGACTGGTCGAAACCAACGATAAGCTCATTTGAAGCAGCAGCATCGCCCGAAGCAGCGTCGGAGCCTTCGCTGGAGTTGGAAGAGCATCCCGCAAGCGCTGCCACAGACAGAGCCATTGCCGCCACGAAGGCGAAAATCAAAGAAAGTTTCTTCTTCATTTCGTCACCCTTGCTTTCTGAAACGTTTTCCTCTTAATACCCTCCTGCACTTTACCATGCTAAAGTGCGTGGCACATAGTATACCACAGCAGCGTGATGAAGCGAATATGACAAAGAGAGAACGGCAGACGGGCTGTTTCGCCCCACAGGCGCACGCCGTAAACGTAGCCAGGGGGACTTAAGAAACGAGCCGCAATCAGAACCCCGCAGAAAGATACGAGAAGTAAAACGGCAAACGAGCCAAAAACGTGGCGATGAAAACAAGGACGCAACCGAGACTACCCATGACGGCTCCTCGCCAGCCTTCGCAACGTGCCGCTTTCCCCAGCACATAAAGACCCGCCAGGCTTATTGCCGCATACGAAACGATAACGACGCCGTACCACGGCACGGCCTGATAAGCGCCGGCAACATTGTTCTCGACCCCCGCAAGGAACCGCACATGTATTCCCAGCAAAAGAACGACGCCGGCCACGCATGCATACGAAATACGCCGCAAAACGCGAGGCCAGCGATCGTCGCAACCAAACAGAACCCCCAGTACGCAGGACGCAAGCGCCGTTCCTGCCGCAAAGGAAAGGCCCCAGAAATTCAAGGGGGTATGCCATGTGTCCCACGAAGGCACGGTGGGAACCGAGTATGCGAACGCGGTGAACCATATCATGAGGGCCGATGCGACGATCGAGCAGACAAGCAACGCTTGGGCGAGTGATTTTAAGTAGCTGATTTTGTACGTATAGAGCCAGTACATGCCGCCGACGAAAAGAAACACGACCGTGCAGAGCACTTCGTTTGAAAGCGGAGACCTCCCGATGCCTGCGAAAGCATGCAATGCATTCGCAGGCGTGCCCAAATGCGTGGCGGATGCCATGAAGCCCATCCAGACCACCCCAAGCGGAACCAGAAACGCATGGCTCACGCGATCCCACGATGCTTGGTCCATGCGCTTTGCGTGTGCCAGAAGATATGCAGCCATCAATGCGAAAGTCAGCGCACCCGCCGGAGAGAGCGCCGTGAACATGGCGAGCGAAACCTCGCTGAATCCTCCTGCCATCATGCCCCTATCGATACATCCTGCGCACCGCAGGCTCCACAGCAAGCAGGCCTTGGACATCGCGCAACGTCGTGTGGCACAACAGGGCAAGTCCGCGATACGTATTCGTTTCGCACGCTTCGTGGAATTGGGTCAAAAAACGCCCAGACCAGCACAGAACGTGATCGCCCAGCAGCTCGCACAGCAAATCGGGGCGATTGCGCGCAACCTGCGCGCACAGCATCAAAAGGCGACCGAACTGGTCTTCGGGGTCATTCGCCTCATACAGGCTTGTCACCCCGTGGTCGCGCATCCAATCGCGCAGCATATGCCACGTGCGGCCGTACATCACCTTGTCGCGATCCATATACACAGATCCCCACGCAGGCGCCGGCTTTATTCCCGGACCGCGAAGCAGCCGCGTAAACTCTTCGGAGACTTTCTCGGGAAATTCGTCTTGACCCTCACGCATAAGAAGCGCCGCCTCGCGTCGGTCGCGTTCTTCGCCAAACGGCCAGTCAAGCGCGATGTCCATGCCGGCAAGAACAGAAAAAACCTGCGCGGCCTGCTCTTTCACGGGGTGGAAAAGAAAGCATGACCCCAAGATATCGGCGCATGCCGCAAACGCCTCGATGAATTCGTCGTTTTGAAGCATGGCCGAAGACTGAGCTTCGTCTTCGACGAAATACGGCTGTTCGTTCATCGAATTCCTTTCACGAATGACTGCAGGCCCCTGCGCGAAGCTCGTTTCCGAGCCTTCGCACCATCGCTTCCGCTACACCTCGCGGTTATTCTCAATCTCCGCCGGATTGGCTATAAACCCTTTCGCCTCGAGGGCTTCGCGCGCAGCCGGAGAAAGACGCACGAAGAAATTGGGGCTCGTGTATGACGAATCGGGCAGGGGCATGATATCGGACGAAACGTCCTCGGACAGTCCCCTCAGCTCATCCGGCCGCCCGAACGTAAGAGCACGAAGCGGGCAGGCCTCGACGCATATGGGCAACTTGCCTTCAGATACGCGGTCGGAACACCCGTCGCATTTCGAACTCTGTCTCGAAAACGGATCGATCGAAGGCGCATGGTAAGGACACGCCATGGTGCAATAGCCGCAGCCGATGCATTTCTTCGCATCGACGCAAACGAGGTCGAGTTCGTTTTTATGCATGGCCCCCGTCGGACACACATGAACGCATTCGGGTCGCTCGCAATGATTGCACGACAGGGAGACGTGGTACGCGTACGCATCCGCATGGACGAGCCCGCGCGAATCGACCTTGCACGATCCGCCCTCGTAATCGATCACACGCCGGCACGCTCGCCCCAAAGGAAGGTCTCGATAGTCAGCGCACGCCATCACGCAGGTGCGGCAACCCGTACAGCGCGTATTGTCGAAATAAAACCCGCGAGCCAAAGCCTCCCCTTTCTATGCCATCGTGCCATTGTATGCGTGAAATACGCCAAGGCGAACGCGAAACGCAACAACACGTCCGAACACCCAAAAGCGCCCCGTGCCCGCAGGCACAGGGCGCTTATCACGGCCGGCAGAGATTATTCGAACGCAGCGACGCCCGTAACCTCTTTCTCGTTGGCCACAAAACCGGTGGTGTCGCCCGGCTCTTTCGCGGCCGGGCAGGCGTTGATCAGCAAGCTCGGCACCGTTTCAGAAGGATCGGCCAGAGGAGCAATGCCGGCAACCGCATCGGGATGAGCCGCTTTGAGCTCGTCAAGGTCTCCCCATTCAAGAGCACGCAGCGGGCATGCCTCAACGCAGATGGGCTGCTTGCCCTCGGCAACGCGGTCGCGGCACATGTCGCACTTCTTCGCCTTGCCCTCTTCCTTCACCAGGATAGGCACGCCGTACGGGCACGCATCCACGCAGGCGCCGTTACCCGTGCAAGTTTCCTGGTTGATGAAGACAATACCGTCATCATCTTTCTCGATAGCGCCCGTCGGACATGCTGCGAAGCACTTCGGGTTTTCGCAGTGGTTGCACGCATCGGAGACGTGGTACATGAACGCGTCGCTGGCGACGGTTCCGTCGGCGCCGAGCGCGCACGAGCCGCCCTCGTAGTCGAACACCCTGCGGAAGGCAATTTCGGCAGGAAGGTCTTTATAGTCTTTGCACGCCATCTCGCAGGTACGGCAACCCGTGCAGCGCGTGCTGTCGAAATAGAATCCGTATGCCATCTCTTAATCCCCCTTTAAGCCTTTGCAACCTGAACGATCATGGAATGGGCGTTGCCGTTGCCCTTGGCAAGCGGCGTGGGCTTGTAGGTGGTGAGCGTGTTCACGCAACCGCCTTCGTCCACCTTGTCGCCGAACATGTCGGCCTTATGCCATGCGCCCTGAGGAATGCCGACGGTTCCGGGAACAATACGGGACGTGACCTTTGCCTCGATGCGAATCTCGCCTGCGGGGCTTTTCACAGACAGCATATCGCCCGAAACGATGCCGCGGCTTTCCGCGTCGGCCGGGTTGATCCACAGCTGCTGACGCGCAACCTGCTCGAGCTCGGGGATGAACCCGAACGACGAATGGGTGCGGCTCTTGTGATGGAAGCCGGTGCAGTACAG
>JBKTHK010000019.1:0-29062 GCA_047240885.1 Slackia sp.
ATTTCATAGTATGGAAAACCCGTCTCATCGAGGCGGGTTTTTTGTTTGCAAGCGCAAGCGGGCCGTAAAGTGTTCCCGTGTTCAAGCTGCAGACAAACGAAGCGGTGCCGGATGGTTCGGCACCGCTTCGTTGATTCATGCAATTCCGTGCATTCGATTCGCAGGCTGCCGCCATACGGATGCGAAGGCTATTCCTTGTTCTTGAAGAAGAGGGGCGTTTCCACATCGAGTCCCTTCTTCTTGTTGTATGCCTCGATGATTTGGCGAACGATGACGCATGCGATGAAGGCGATGCCGATGTATCCCGTGTAAGGATAGACAATGCCCATGAGTTGACCGTAGGAAAGAGGACTGGAGACGATCAGCATGATGATGATGGAGAAGACGACTAGCACGGCTTTGTTGCGCTTGGTTCCTTCGGGGGCGAAGCGGTTGACCGAAGTCCACATCATGGGTGCGGCGGTGGAATAGATGCCGCCCATGAGGATGATGGCGAAGATGACGCTGATTACGGGGCTGATTAGGTCAGACAGGAACAGCGTGGGAACTTCGAGCTGAGCAACGTCTTCGATATGGCACAGCAGCGCGATGTTCATGAGAATGGCCGCGCCGATGAATGCAATGCCGCCGACGATGCCGCCCCATTTCGCCTCGCGAGCCGAGCAGGCGGTGCCGCCGGTTTGCGTGAAGAACGGCAGCATCCGGTGACGTTATAGGCTGCATAGAGCAGACCCGCCAAAGCCCACAAGGGCGCGCCGTTGGTCGCGTTGGCCATGCTTTCGAACGTTGCGGCATACGCGCCCACCTCCATAAGGCCACCGGGGTTGGCGGCTATGGCGACTGTTGCAATGACCACGGAGAACACGATGATTACGGGGCCTACGATACCGATGACGTCGACGATGCGCTTGAATCCGAAGAAATTCGTCACCAAAACCAGCGCGCACATGCCGGCCGAACCTACCCAGTTAGGAAGCCCGAAATACTGAGCAAGGGTTGCGCCTGCGCCCGAGGTCATGACGATGCACACGAGCAACAAGAACACAGGGATGAACCACGCGAGAAACGCACCGAAATATTTGCCGCAGTAGTAACGAAATCCTTGGTCGGCCATATGGTCTGGCCCCAGGTCGTGGTGGCGATGTCCGTAGTTCATCAGAACCTTACCCAGCCATGTAAACAACACAAGTGCGATGAGTAAACCTCCGATGGACCAGATTCCGTATGCGGTAAAGAACTGCATGATCTCCTGGCCCGAGGCGTATCCCGACCCGATGAGGAATGCGACGAAGGCGCCTGCGAACTTCAAAACGTTCAATGCGCTTACTCGCTCCTTGCTCGAGTCTTGCATGGGCCTGCCTTGGCCTCCGGAATGGCCCGTGGCTGCGGCGTTTGGTGTCGTTTCTGCCATGATGGCATCCTTTCTTCTATGCCGGCGTTTCTTACCTTGTCGGTTTCGGCAAGGGGTGCTCCAGACGAATGGGCTGCAAAAGAAAAGGGAGCGCCGACGCGCCCCCCTTGTGCATTGGTGTATGAACAAGCAATCGGCGTGCCGAATCATGGATGTGCGTAGATAAATCGGTATGCCTTATGCATGTAGGACAAGGTCGTCCGCCTTTCTGACGAGGTTTGTCAGTGTGTCGATATCTTCGTGCAGGTTGAGGCGAATGGCATTGCACCCCAATCCGTCGTAGCCACTACAGGTTACCACGCGCACTCCAGCATGCGATAGTACTTTTTCCAAATTAATCTGTTCGTCATCTACATAGAGCATGCTGATAGACACTCCGGGCGAAGTGTGGGCAACGTGTAGATGATCGCATTCGGCAAGGGCGGCCAGGAGTTTCGGTTTGTCTTGCTTGACGCGTTCGAGTGTTTTCTGTGCCCAGCGGGCCTGCATGGCCTGGATGGCGAATGCGTCGGCAAGGGAATTCTTCGAAAACGGGATGTTCACCTTGTGAAACGCTGCCATGATCTGGGGTTGGGCGATGCAGTATCCCAGACGAACGCCCGCTGCGCCGAATCCCTTCGAAAACGTGCGCACCACGGCCAGGTTGTCGAATTCGGGCATGAGGGAAAGGGCGGTTTGGTCGTCGTCCATGTAGTCGCCGTAGGCTTCGTCCATGACGATGAACGAGTTGGCTTTTTGCGCCGCCTGCACGATGCGCCGTACCTGGTCAAGCGGAAATACCTGGCCTGTGGGATTGTTGGGGTTGTCAAGGTAGACAAATGCGTTGGGGTTGCGCTCGATGCGTTCGATGAGCTCGTCGGCATCGAACGCATAATTGTTTTCGCGGCGCAAATAGACGCGTTCGAATTCGACGCCGTAGGTGGTCATATCGTCGGTGACCGCCGTAAAGGTGGGCGCCATGCAGACAACCGTCTTGCCAGGCTTGAGGCACATGCGGTTCAACGCAACGCACGTCGATCGTCCACCACGAAAATGCGACCATGTCGTCGGTGATGGGGAGGACGTCGGCGAAACGTTGGCGAATCAGCTCTGTGAGCTCTGCGTCGGAGTGCGGGTAGTGTGCGATGTCCTGCATGACATTGGCGGGAATGGTGAATTCGGGCGATCCGTAGGGGTTAGAGCCCATGGAACAATCGAGGATGAAGTCGCCTTCGCTGAGATGCTCCGAATAGTCGCCGCGCTCCTGCTGGAGCAAAACATCGTGGATTCCGTACATGGTTCGCCTCCGAAGATTCGTTATACGAGTGATGACTTTATCGCACGATAGCGCGATAAAGCGCAGTTGTAAATCGCATAGAGAAAGGTGGCTGTTTCGAACCGCGGTGGCGAAGCGTTCTAGAATGCGGCCAGTTTGTCGATGAGCTTGCGATAGATGCGATCGCGATCAAGGTTCGCTGGAGCGTTCGATCGCTTCGGTAAGAGGCATCCATGCAACGGCGTTGTTTTCGTCCGGTTTTATCCGTAGGGGCTCTTTCGGATCGGCGATGGCAAGGTAGGTCACGTTGAGGTGCAGATGCGAGCCCACGTATGCCCCGCGTTTCTCATGGCCATCCACGGTGAGCACTTCGAGGGAGAAGATGCCTCCCGGGCCACACGGTACCAGATGGGCGTTTGTCACCCCGGTTTCTTCTTCCAGCTCGCGCAGAGCCACTGCGGCAAGGTCGTGTTCGCCGTCTGCGTGGCCGCCGATCCACGACCAGGAATCGTAGACGTTGTGATAGACCATGAGCGTTTGTCTCATGGCTGCGTCAACGGTCCATATCGAACAGGTCATGTGCGCCTGTGCGCTGCGGTCGAAGCAATGCGGGTCGCTTTCCAGGGCATGGAGGATGACTTCTTTGTCTGTCGCTTCCTGTTCGTTGAAAGGCTGAAATACGGCGATGCTTTCATAAAGGCTCATGCGCTTCGTCTCCTCCTGGATTTTCACAAGTTTAAAACGGAGTGTATCAATTGCAAAGGCGATGTTGATTGGAACGAGGGGTAAAAGAAGGCGCTAATCAGCAAATTGCAGCGAATTGTCCATGAATTTTGCTTTGTGCTTTCGTCGGCAGGGGGGGCGTGATGCAGGTCGGCAGGAACTTAAGATTTGAGGGCGGGAAAACTGACGTGAGGCATTATCGCGCAGATAACCCCCGCAACAGGGGCGCTCGCTGCGTGTATTATGGAACACAACAGGCACTTGGCGTCTTTTTGCGATAGGAGAGCATCATGCAGGAACAGCAGCAGCCTCAAATGCCGGCCCAGCCTCAGGGAGACCAGGCTCAAAACTTCGGGGCGCAGCAAAGCCCGCAATATCCGCAACCGCAGGCCCAGCCTCAGGCACCGCAGCCGCAGCCGGCGCAGTATCAGGTTCCGCAGCCTCAACCCCAGCCGGCGCAGTATCAGGTTCCGCAGCCTCAACCCCAGCCGGCGCCGTATCAGGCTCCACAGGGATCCGGCCAGTATCAACAGCCATATCAACCGCAGCAGCCTTATGGCTACGCACAGCCTGCAGGGTCGGTGTCGGGAACTTATTACGTAAGCGATCAGGATAAGACGCTGCGCTTGATTGCGTTCATCTTCAATATTATTTCGCTCGTCACGATGTGCTGGCTGATTATTCCGCTTGCCTGGCTGATTCCCATGTGCGTGATTTCGTGGGGCATCTACAAGGGAACGAAGGCCAATACGGTCGCTTTCGGCGTATGCACGCTCATCTTTTCTTCGCTTGTCGCAGGTATTCTTCTGCTCATTTCTAAGAAGGACCGCTGAGTCGCTACTGAAATAGGCTGTCTGGTAGATGCCTGGGATAGTGGGTTTGATTTAGCGAACAAGCCGCCAAGAGCTAAAGGGAGGGGGGCTCTTGGCGGCGAGGGGTGGACGATTGTATTTTCTGCGGTATCGATGCGCGATTCCTAATTGGTCGCGCTAGTCGAACTTTCCTTCTGCGAGGTCGTGGCCGAGCAGATATCCGAAGGTCAGGCAGTTCAGGCCGTAGCTGTTGCCGGGAATGGCGAAGTTGTATTGGTTAGCGTACATGTCTCCTATCATGCAGCCGACGTTGAAAAGGCCGGGGATGGGCTGGTCGTTTTCGTCGCACACTTCCATATCCACGCTCGTACGCAGGCCGCCCATAATCGTCATGAAGGTGCAGGTGTTCACCGCGGCGTAATAAGGACCTTCTTCCTCGATTTTTATCAGGAAGTCGGGGTTCTTATAGAAATCTTCGTCTACGCCCTTTTCGCACAGTTCGTTGTATCGGGCTACGACTTCCTTTAATTTCGTGGCGTCGAGTTCGAGCTGCTGAGCCAGGTCATCCAGGGTGTCTGCCTTGAAATACGATCCGTCTTCGACTCCTGCGTCCCACATTGCAATCAGCTCTTCCGCGGTTTTCGGGGGCAAGGTGTAGTCGGATCCGAAAGAGTACCATTCGTGGCCGCGGTCTATGATTTCTTGCGGATAGTTGGAAGTCCAGATGCCGTACGCAATGTTTCCGGGTTGGGACAAAAGCTGATGCGCACTGTACGGTGCCGACATGTCTTCGCGCTGATAACGCTCGGTGTTTGCGTTGACGTTCAGTCCCATATGGAATGCAAGCGGTTCGTGGCTTCCGCCCCAGCCGCCCTGATACATGGGAGCTGCCGTTGCACGCTGCCATGCAGCGCCGGCCCAAAGCCCCATCTTCTGTCCGTCGCCGCCGTAGATGCCGCCCATGACGAAGCTTGTGTTGTAGTCGATTTCTTCCTGCTCGAAGCCGACGAATTTCAACGCTTCGGGGCAGTAGCAAGCCAGCATTTCCTTATCGCGCGAATAGTCACCCGTTGCTAGAACCACGGCTTTTTTGGCGACGAATTTCACATAGCTGCCATCGGAAGTCTTAGAAGCTACGACGCCTGTCACGCGGCCTCCGTCTTCGCGGATGAGCTGTTCGGCCTTGGTGTCGTATATCAATTGCACGCCGTATTCCTTGGCCTTCATTTCAAGCGCCTCAACAGCTCCTTGCTGGCCCGTTGAGACCATGGCGCTATCGCCTAGGGTCGAAAACGCATGAGCGTAATTTGGGCCGAGGTCGAACGTATTATCGCGCTCCAGGATGACTTCCAGCCCTGCTTCGCGGGCGATGTCGATCATCCAATTCATAGCTTCTTCGGAATGATTGAATCCCTTCATCCATTTACGTTGGTCGACATTATCGGAGGCGGCTCGATACTCGTGGTAATAGAATGGCGAGGGGTCGAATGGTTCAACGCCCATCTCTTCCATGACCTTCGAATTACGTGCGTAATTCGAGCCGCCACGAGAAATGGGAGCGCTCGAGGCCGAAAACAGGGTGACGTTCGCGCCCTTTTCGGCGGCGGCTACGGCAGTAGTGAGACCTGCCATGCCGGCACCTACGACGATTATGTCGTTTTCGATGGTTTCGGTGATCTTGTCATCGGGGATGGGCTTGGGGGCAACCATGAACGACCATTTAGGCATAGCGTCGGTCAATTTGATGACTGCTTCGGAAGAGTTGATGACGCCTTCTGCAGCTTGAGTGCTAGCTCCTTCTCCAGATGCTGCGGGCGAGCAGCCTGCTAGGCCGATTGCGGCGGCGCCCGCGGCTCCTGCTGCGCCGAATTTCAGAAAGTCGCGACGCGAGAATCCCTTTTCCATTTGTTCCCTCCTTAAAGTGAGCTCGAAACCCCTTTTTCGAGCACTTTCTTGAAACCATCATATGGATCGTTGCATATTCGCGGGAAGCATTTTTGCGTTGCGGGGCTGCAATGAAATTGAGCGTGCCCATCCCTATGTAACACGGTTTTCTTTTCGGAGCTATCTTTGCTAGACTTTTTTGGAAAGTCTACCGTACCGGAATCCATATTGTTGCGGCGACGCATTCAGGGAGGGCATTATGGATATACGGCAGATCGAATGTTTTGTGGCTGTTGCCCGAAAAGGCAACTACACCAAAGCAGCCGAAGAGCTGTTCGTTTCACGTCAGGCGTTAAGCAAGACCGTGAAGCATCTAGAAAAAGAAGTGGGCGAGCCGCTTTTTATCAGCGTGCCCGGACAGAGCCATCTGAAACTCACTCAAAAAGGCGCCCAGCTCATGGGGGATGCTGTTTCTCTCGTAAACGCATGGGAAGCTTTCTGCAAAGCGGCCGCCTCCCTCGATGTCGTGGGTCATCAAGGGAGGCGGCCGCTTGCTGCCGCGGCGGTGCACGGCGCTCTTTTATCCTTGCCTAAAAATGCCATTGCCGCATTCGAACAGGCTCATGAGGATATGATTTTCTCTATTGAGCAGAGTACGACAAGAGGGGTTTTGGATATGGTTGATTCCGGGGAGGCGAGTATTGGCCTTGTGGGGTCCACTCCTCGGTATTTGCAAGACTTCGACTTCCAGATGATTGTCTACACTGGCGTTCATGTTCTTGTTCCCGTCGAAAGCGATCTTACGGAAAAGAGCGTATTGAGCCCTTCGGATTTAGACGGGCGGCCCTTTGTGACCATGGGGGTTCGCGACCACTTGCATCGATTCGTGCATGAGCAGTGCCTGGCGTTGGGTGTAAGGCCCGACGTTCTCTTTACGAGCTCGAATGCGAATCTTCTTGTAGAACAGGCCGTCGAGCATAAAGCGTGTTTCTTCGGGTTTCCCTTCTTTGCGGAGAAGTATCGGGACACGCATACTCTTGTACCCCTCGAGTTCGACTTCGATCCACAATTTGCAACATATGCCATCAAGCGCAAGGACGTTCGCCTTACGCCTATTGAGCGGAGTTTTTGGGGCTATCTTGGCGAAATCGGACAAGAGGCGGGTAGGCCGCCGGCGCAGGCCGAGTCGGGCGGCTCCTTGTAGTGGCCTGCATTGTGGCCGACCCTTCGCCTTGTGGTGGCTTGCTGGGTTATTGGCTGATCACCAGCCTCGCTTAGGCCAAGATGAAGTTGGCGATTGGGCATTTTGTGCGCCGCGCGCGAGAATTTGGTTTTAATGGGTCTCGCTGAAGAGAGGTTTTCGGCGAACGAAGGAATCCCCGCCATTCCTGAAAAGGAGGTCATGGCGACCTTGGCATTTGCGATGACGATGTGTATCGCAAGGCGTTGAAACGAAAACTTGGTTACGGCATGTAGAGGCGCAAGCAAAAGGGCCGCTTCGGCGTTGTCTGAAGCGGCCCTTTTGGAGACACGAGGCTTGACTTGTGCTTAAAACCCATCTGGGGCTCCGGCGATTTTAAAAGCAGCAGAGCCCCTTGCTTCTTACATTCCGTTAAGGACGATGTTTGCGTAATCCTGGCTTTGGTGGAAAAGGTGGGCGATTATCACATCGCCATCTTCAATGAAATACAGTGCGATATACCCCTTGATTAGAATGGTGTAATAGCCAAGACGCGCGAGGATGTCGAATCTGGACAGGCGATGTATGACGGATTCTTCCCGAAGTCTTTCAAGGGCGTTTTCCCATTCGTCAAGAAAGGAAGCTGCGGTATTGGGGCCGAAGCTGGAAAGATAGGCAACTATGCCCTCCAGCTCTTTCGAGGCCGTTGGCTGGATTTTTACCCTACAGGCCATACTTTGCTCTCAGTGATTCGGTCGTCTCAAAAGCGTCGGAATGGAGCCCTTCGGTACGTTCGCGCTCGGAAATCATAATGCGTTCAAGCAAGCGGGCGCGGGTTTCCGCCTGCTCCCATTGGTTGAATTCGGAGCTTTTGATGCATACGAATCGATCGTAGCCGTTCTTTGTCACAATGACCGGCGACGGACTGTTCGAGACCATTTCGTCGAAGGCGGCGGTGTTTCTTAGGTCTTTAATGGGGACGCAGAGTGGCATGATGCCTCCTATAAACATTTTAATGAATATAATTATGTCATATATTGCGTTGAACAACCAGATAAGAGCAGCTCGTGTTCTCTGTTCGTTTCCGGCATATGGAACGGGTCGTGGAGGATTGAAAGGGGCTTTGCCAATGAGGGGTTGCGCCATTCTTCGTTGACGTGGCGACTGGGGGGTCGTGCCGTTTCTCGTTGGGCAAGGCGGCCGCAATTCTCGGTTTTTGCTCACAGGCACTTTATCCTGCGCTAGCAGTTGCGTTATACTTCGACTTTGTATCGCTTGATACGCAAATGCGCTGACGAAGACAGCATCGTGCAGGCAAAGCCTCCAGAGAAGGATTCCCAGGCTGGAAGAATCCGGCAGAGCGCACGTTGATTCCCTTCCGAGCAGCGCGGCCGAACGCGGGATGCGTCGTCGGGCTTCCGACATTCGTGCCTTGTGCACGAAGCGCATGGACGTACAGTAAGCCGCGTCGGGTGTTCCCGTTATAGAACAAACGAGTGGGCGGCAGCCCGCGCGTTGCACGTTGCCGTTTGTAAACGCCTCCTCCTTCATACGTCGAAGGGTCGGGCGTTTCCTGAGCCGTTGTGCCGTGCGAGGCCTCCGTCAACCAAGGTGGTACCGCGAGAGCCTTCTTTCGTCCTTGGATGTTGAACCGCGAGGTTCAGCCGGGATGAAAGAAGGCTCTTTTTTGTTTGGGGCGGGCGTTAGGTGCCCGCACGAAGGAAAGGCGAAGGAGACATGGCGATAATCGACGAGCTTATCGATTTGAAATCCGCCACGCTGAACAGCATCGCGCAGGCTGCCGACACGTCTGAGCTCGAAGCTGTGCGCGTGAGCGTGCTGGGCAAGAAAGGCACGCTGACCGCATATTTGCGCGGCATGGGTCAGCTTGCGCCCGAAGACCGCGCCACGGTGGGCAAAACCGCCAACGAAGTGCGTAACGCTGTGGAGTCGGCGCTTGAGGCGCGCAAGGCAGATCTTGCATCGGCCGAGCTTTTGGCGAAGATGGATGCCGAAGCGGTGGATATCACGCTTCCTGGCCGTGTGCAGCAGATGGGCACGCGTCATCTGATCAGCGGCATCATCGACGAAATCTCGGACATCTTCCTCGGCATGGGCTACTCCGTGGCCCGCGGTCCCGAGGTTGAGACCGACTACTACAACTTCCAGGCGCTCAACGCTCCCGAAGACCATCCTTCTCGCGGCATGCAGGATACCTTCTACATGGTAGACCGTTCCGGCGATCATGCGGCCGTGCGTGGCGAATCCAAGGTGCTCTTGCGCACTCAGACCTCTGGCGTGCAGGTGCACACCATGGAAGAGCAGAAGCCTCCGATCTATATCATCGCGCCGGGCAAGGTGTATCGCCGCGACGTGGCCGACCCCAGCCATCTCCCGCAGTTTCATCAGGTGGAAGGTCTCGTGGTAGACGAGGGCATCACCTTCGGCGACCTGAAAGGCACGCTCGAATACTTCTGCAAGCAGATGTTCGGCGAAGATCGCAAGACTCGCTTCCGCGCTCATTACTTCCCGTTCACGGAGCCTTCCGCCGAAGCCGACGTGAGCTGTGGCGTGTGCGGCGGTACGGGCCATCTGCACAACGGCGAACGCTGCCGCATGTGCAAAGGCACCGGCTGGCTTGAAATCTTGGGCTGCGGCATGGTTGACCCCAACGTCTACGGCTTCGTGGGCATCGACCCCGAGAAATATTCCGGCTTCGCGTTCGGCATGGGCGTCGAGCGCATCGCCTGCTTGAAGTACAACGTGCCCGACCTGCGCATGCTGCTCGAGGGCGATATGCGCTTCCTGCGTCAGTTCTAGGTTTCGAAGGGAAAAGAGCATGAAAGTTTCTTTGAAGTGGCTGTCCGATTACGTGGACGTGCCTTCCGATATTAAAGAATTCTGCGACCGCTTGGACCTGACGGGAACGGGCGTCGAGGGCGTCGAGACGCTCGGTGCCACCTTCGACGGCGTGGTCGTAGGATACGTTGAAACGTGTGAGGAGCATCCTGACAGCGACCACATGCACGTGGTCACGGTTGACGTAGGCGGTGAAGAGCCTATTCAGATCGTGTGCGGCGCCCCCAATATTGCCCAGGGCATCAGGGTTCCCGTAGCCACGGTTGGCGCGGTGCTTCCCGGCGATTTTAAGATCAAGAAGTCCAAACTGCGCGGAGTTGCTAGCTGCGGCATGTGCTGCTCGAAGCGCGAACTCGGCCTGGGCACCGATCATGAGGGAATTTGGGTTCTGCCCGAAGATGCTGTCGTGGGCACGCCGATTGCCGAATATCTGGGCCTCACCGATACGGTCATTGACCTGGAAATCACGCCGAACCGCCCCGACTGCCTTTCTATGGTAGGTTTCGCGCGCGAAGTGGGCGCCATGTACGGTCTTGATTGGCGCGAACCCGCAGCTCAGCTCGAAGAGGCAGACGAATCCATCGAGGGCCAAGTCAGCGTCGTTATCGACGATGCCGAGCGCTGTCCTCGCTATACCGCGCGTCTCATCAAGGGCGTCAAGGTAGGTCCTAGCCCCGATTGGCTCGTCGAGCGCCTGACCGCCATCGGCCAGCGCTCCATCAACAACATCGTCGACGTGACCAACTATGTGCTTTTCGAGCTCGGCCAGCCGCTGCATACCTTCGACTTCGACACGCTCGACCTTGAAGATGGTGCGGCGCATATCATCGTGCGCGCCGCCCAGGATGGCGAAAGCTCGTCACGCTGGACGAAACCGAGCGCGAGCTCACCAGCGACATGACCGTCATCGCCACGCCGAAGCGTGCGGTGGCTCTGGCGGGCGTCATGGGCGGCTTTGATTCCGAGGTCACCGACGCCACCGTGAACGTCTTGCTGGAAACCGCGGCATTCAGTCCGGCGCACACCAGCCGTACGAGCCGCAATCTGGGCTCGATCAGCGAGTCTTCTTTGCGCTACGAGCGTCGTGTTGACGATATGAACGTCGATGAGCGCGCCGATTACGCGGCTGCTTTGATTGCCGAGGTTTCCGGCGGCACCGTATGCTCCGGCATCGTTGACGAATGGCCCGCGGGCACGCCCGAAGAACGTGTACTGGCGTTTCGCATTGAGCGCTTCCAGAAGATGATGGGTGAAGCCATTCCCGTCGAGTTCATTACGGATTGTTTGGACCGCTTGGGCTGCATCGTGACCGACGAAGGCGAGGGCGTGCTGCGCGTGGTGGCGCCCACGTTCCGCCCCGACCTCGAGCGCGAGATCGATCTTTACGAAGAAGTGTTGCGCCTCTACGGCATGGACCGCATTCCCTCCACGTTGCCTGCAGGCCGCGGACGCCTTGGCGTGCGCACTCCGCAGCAGCTCGTGGATGCGAAGCTGCATGCCACGCTTTCCGCGTGCGGCATGAACGAGACCATGACGTATTCATTCGCCGCCGCAGACGACGTCGAGAAGCTGCGTATGAACGAAGAAGGCCTTGGCGAGGCGGCCGAGCTTATCAATCCGATGAACGCCGAGCAGTCTTGCATGCGTCGCACGATCGTCCCCGGTCTGCTGCGCAGCGTAGCGTACAACCAGAGCCGCGGCGTGAGCAACATTCAGCTCTATGAAATCGGCACGGTGTTCTCGGCTCGCGAGGGTGCGGCACAGCCGAAGGAACGCCGCAAGCTTGCCGGCGTTTTGCTGGAGCCATGGGCTCTGTGGCCTGGAACAATGCTCCTGCGGCCTTTGACTTCTTCGACGGCAAAGGCGTGCTTGAGTCCATCGCCCGCGAATTGGCTCTGCCCAAGGTTCGCTTCAAGGCCCTTTCTGCCGAAGAGGCTCCGCATCTGCAGCCCGGCCGAGCGGCTCAGATGCTTTCTGGCGGCGATGTGGTTGGTTGGGTCGGCGAAATCCATCCTCTTGCGGCTGATGCCTTCGAGGCTGCAGCGCCCGTTGTTGCATTCGAGTTGGACATGGCCGTGCTCGAGCGCGCTGCGCGTCCTGCTCGCGATTACGTGGACGTCCCCAATTCCCGCGGTCGCACGCGACGCTGCGTTCGTGGTGGACGAATCCGTCACCAACGAGAAGCTCATGCAGTGCATGACGTCGGCAGGCGGTAAGCTGCTCGAAGGCGTGCAGCTGTTCGACGTCTACCGCGACGAAGAGCGCATCGGCGCAGGCAAGAAATCCATGGCGTATTCGCTCACCTATCGTGCGGCGGACCGTACGCTTACAAGCGAGGAAGTGGACAAGGCTCATGATCGCCTGGTGAAGAAGGTCTCAAACGCCACGGGGGCCGAGCAGCGCGCTTAGCTGAACCGTGGTGAATTCGGCGGCTGAGATTAGGTCGGATGCTGCCGTTAAGAGGTTGAATGAAAACGGTCCCAGGACATGTGTCCTGGGACCGTTGTTGTGACATGAGTCGTCGTTCGAAATGATCGATGCCCGCAAGCGGGCTGGCGTCTGCGAAACAGGCGACGTTTACGAAAGGTCGGCAAGCGTTGTGCGTGCGGCAACGAGCTTGGCAAGGGGCTCTAAGTAGTCTTTCTCGTGCGGCGCGATCGCGTTTAGGCCGCGACGTGCAAGACTGAACATCTCGTCGCATATCTCGTCGACGCTTCTGCCGTAGGCTTTCCCGCGGTATCCGTTCTCCATAAGGGATTCTTTTGCGTGCCAAATGTCTTCCAAGGCGACATTTTCACACGAGGCATGCAGAGCCTCCAGGCATTCGTCGCAGTAAAAAAGTCCCTTGATGAGCGCAGCGTATGCAATCGCATACGGGGTGGGCATAGAGTCTGCGGGACGAATCTCCACGTATGTTTTCAAGCGCACGTCGGGAAATACCATAGAGAGGGCATGCTCGACATTCGCGCGGTTCATGGGCGTGTTCGCGTAGATTTCCCCGAACGTGCGCGGGTCGTAGTGCGCCTCGCCTGCATCGTCGACGCGAACGATGGCGGGTGTGTCGAGGATGTATTCTGCGTAGGATTCGAATCCGAAATCATCGTCCAGAACATGCGGGGGCGTATTACAGCGATCGGGGTCGCAGTATTTCCAGACCTCAGTGCGCATGAGCCTGTGCGGGCGCGGACCGCCTTCGAAGACGGCGGCGTTGTCGCATACAAGGGCGAAAAGGGGAGCGAGCACCGAAGCGACGCGCATCTTCTTGACGCAGTCCTTCTCGTCGCGGTAATCGATGGAAACCTGGGTGGAGGCGCTCGCACGCATCATGCGCGGGCCCCATGGCGAAATGGCGGAAAGATACTCGTTCATGAATTCGTATCGTGCTTTGGGGATGAGCTCTTTATCGACGGCGCGGCAGGCGGGATCGTAGCCTATGGCGAGGGATTTGCCGGATACGGGCTCGAGTTCGCGTGCGACGTCAGATTCGAATTCGTCGAAAACCCTGCGTGCGGTATCGAGCGAGCAGAACGGTCCAGCGGAGAGCTCGAGCTGGGCGGCCGGTTCTATGGTGACGTTCATGCCGGGCTTTGCAACGCCGAGGATGTCCCCGTTATGCGTCGTGACCTGAGGGTAGCGTTCGCTAAGGCCCGTGAGAATATCTCGGACGCCGTGGGGCTGGCTGTAGGAGAGCGGCTCTCCGGTTCCGTCCACGAGGAAATGCTCGAGCTCGATGCCAACATCTCGAGAATCCCGCTTGCAGCCCGCTCGGAAAAAGGAAACGAGCGCTTCGATGTTGCGTTTGCGGGCAGGCTGATGTTGCGCGAGGCTGTCGTATTCATCGGCTTTGCCCTGAAGGGCGAACAGGTCGGTATCGTGCATGTTTTCTCCTTGCAACGTGTTTGAGCGTATGGTAGCGCATGAAAGCCCTTCCATGATGTCGACGAAGAAGAGATCACGGTCTTGTTTCCTCTCTGTTGCATTGTTCTACACGCAATATGCAACAGAGAAGACGTTTTGTCGGCTTTTTCCGCAAAAAATGGTACGGCATTGCCGAAAAGCAACGAATTGGTGCAGTGAATATTCATTCTTGTCTCGATTCGTTGACAAAATGAGCTTCAGAGGTGAATATTGGACAAAGATGATACAGAACATTGTATTTCAGGTGCCCGAATAGCGACGAGGGCTGGCATCTCGGCCTTCTGCTTTGTATAAATCGAGGGGGAAAGATGACAAAGCGAGTAGTGCGCCACGATGTGATTCGTGAGATTATCAGGCGTGGAAATATCAAGACGCAAAGAGATCTCGTGGAGCAACTCCGTTCCGAAGGCTACGATTGCACGCAGGCAACCGTGTCGCGCGATATCGCGGGGATGGGTCTTGCGAAATCGCGCGACGGGTACTATGTCTTGCCCGAGGACCTGCGTCTGCAGCGCATGGTGGGGGAGTTGGTCGAAACCATAGAGATTGTGAACAACTTCCTCGTCATAAGGACTCCTCCCGGAATCGCGAGCGGCGTTGCCGTCGCTTTGGATGCCGCGCAGCTCAAAGGCGTTGCAGGCACGCTTGCGGGCGATGACTCCATCTTCGTCATGTGCCGCAGTTCCGCGGACGCCCAATCGGTTGCGGAGGTCATCGAGCATCTTCAGGACCGCCAGTAACGCCGCGCGCATGAGCCGCTCGAAACGCGGTATGCGCCTAGGCGTTCGGTAAAGGAGCGTAACGGCTAGGCAACCTCATGTGGAAATTAGAGCGACGCTTTTGGGCGTCGCTCTTTCTTTGGTATAGTTTCGGTGCTACACCGTATGAAAGGGTACCTATGAGCAATCGTATGAAACATATTTCTCGCATAGCGGCCTGTGCGTGCGCCGTGTGCGCCCTCTGCATGCTTTTGGTTTCGTGCTCCGGCGGCGATGTCGAGAAAAAGACTCCCGCGCAGCTGAATCGAGAGTATATGGCAAGCGTGAACAGCATCAGCACCGAAGCGTCCGATGCCCTTGAATCGTTCGGGACGGCGGCCACCGAGGGCGATATTGCGGCAATGCGCCAGTCTGCCTCCGAGGCGGCGAAGAAGCTCGAGAAGATCTCCGAGCTTCAGGTTCCCGAAGGGCTTTCCCAGGTGCACGAAGAATACAAAGCGGGCGCCGAGGAATTGAGCACGGCCCTGTCCGATTACGTGGAAGCTTATGCCGCCTTGCAGAATTCCCAGAACCCCGATACGTCCGCGCTGGAAACCCAGCTTAAGGAGATCCAGGCACGCTACGACAGCGGCATTGAGCATCTTTCGAAGGCCGATGCCTTGGTCGCGGAATACGCAGGAGATGGATCGTCTTCTCAGGATGACGGTGCGAAGGATGCCCAGGACGCTTCCTAGGATGTTTGGAGGATTCGGTCGAACTGAGGATTTCATAGGAGGGGCGTTCGCGGTGTGCGGGCGCCCCTCCTTCTTTAACGGGGTATTAATATACAACGTATAGAAATTACTGAGCAGGGATAATGCCTGCAGTGTATTGCAGACGATGGGTGGAAGAAGGCGCGCTATGACCGATATGAAATGCAAGGACGAGAGCGCTCGCATGGAGCGCTCGGCGAGAATGATCGGCGAGGATGGCCTGCGTCGTCTCTCCGAGGCGCGCGTCGCCGTCTTCGGTCTGGGGGGTGTGGGGTCAAGCTGCGTCGAGGCTTTGGCGCGCGCGGGTGTGGGGACGCTTGTGCTCGTCGATCGCGATGCGGTTGAGGAAAGCAACATTAACAGGCAGGCCATAGCCTTCTATAGCACAATCGGGAAAAGAAAGGTCGACGTGATGGCCGCCATGGTGCGCGACATCGCTCCAGGTACGCGCATTGTCGCGCATGACGCCTTCGTCACCGCAGACAACGTGGGTGATTTTCTCGAGGGCCCTGTTGACTTCATCGTGGATGCCGTTGACACGGTCACGACGAAGCTTGCGTTGGCGTCGTATGCCGAAAAGCGCGGCATCGCCTTCGTCGGCAGCATGGGGCGGCGAACAAATGCCATCCCGAGATGCTGGCGTTCGCGGACATTTACCAGACGCAATCGTGCCCGCTGTGCCGCTCTGTTCGCAAGCTTGCACGAAAGCAAGGCATAAAAGCGATGCGCGTGCTGTACTCGTCCGAGCAGCCCGTTGCCGTCGCGGCGGCTGAAGGCTCGATGCGTCGCGAAAGGACGGAGCTCGGCACGCTTTCTTTCATGCCCCCTATCATGGGACAGATGATTGCTGGTGATGTGATACGGAGCATTGTCGGCATTGCATAACGCTTATGCTCGGAGTCTGCAGTGAACAGGATGGCGCTTTTCGCACATGTGGAAGGGCGCGGTACGAACCGATGGAGGGATGAATGATGGCGCAGGGCTTCTTGCCGATGACGATGGACGAGGCGCGCAGGCGCGGCTGGGATGAGGTCGACTTCGTGTACGTTTCGGGGGACGCCTATGTCGACCACCCGTCGTTCGGCGCCGCCATCATCACGCGCGTGCTCGAGGCGAACGGATATCGTGTAGGTGTTATCGCGCAGCCCGACTGGACGGACCCGCAAAGCATCGCGGTGTTCGGAGAGCCGCGCCTCGGATTTTTGGTGTCGGCCGGCAATATGGACTCCATGGTCAATCACTACACCTCGTCGAAAAAGCCGCGACGAAACGACGCCTATTCGCCCGGAGGCCAGGCGGGCTTCGCCCCAATCACGCCGCCGCCGTGTACGGGAACCTCATTCGTCGCGTTTATAAGAAAACCCCTATCATTCTGGGCGGCATTGAAGCCAGCCTGCGCAGACTCGCGCATTACGACTACTGGTCCGACAAGTTGAAGCGTTCTATTCTTCTTGATTCGGGCGCCGATATCGTTTCGTACGGCATGGGGGAGCGATCTATCGTAGAGATTGCCGATGCATTGAAAAGCGGCCTTTCTATCGAGGACATCACCTTCATCGAGGGTACGGTGTATAAGACCCGATCGCTCGAGCATGTTTACGACGCCGTTGAGCTTCCTTCTTTCGAAGAGATGCGTGCCGACAAGCTTGCGTATGCGCGCAGCTTTAACGTCCAATACCTCAATTCGGATCCTTTCACGGGGAAGCGCTTGGTGGAGGAGTATCCCCATCAGGTGTACGTGGTGCAAAACCCGCCCTCGAAGCCTTTGTCACGCTCTGAGCTCGATGCGGTGTACCGACTGCCGTATATGCGCACGTATCATCCGTCGTACGAATCGGCCGGGGGTGTTCCTGCCATTGCCGAGGTCAAGTTCAGCCTGTCGAGCAACCGAGGATGCTTCGGCGAGTGCTCTTTCTGTGCTTTGACGTTTCACCAGGGGCGTATTGTGCAGTCAAGGAGCAAGGAGTCGCTCGTCGAAGAGGCGAAGCTGTTCTTCGACGATCCTGATTTCAAGGGCTACATCCACGATGTCGGCGGGCCGACGGCGAACTTCAGAGCCCCGGCGTGTCAGAAGCAGATGAAGCGCGGGGCGTGCCCGCATAAAAGCTGTCTTTTCCCGAAGCCCTGTTCGAAACTCGAGGTCGATCACGAAGATTACCTCGATGTCTTGCGGACGCTTCGTTCCATGCCCGAGGTAAAGAAGGTGTTCGTGCGTTCGGGCGTTCGATTCGATTACGCGCTTGCCGATTCCGACGACACATTCATTCGCGAGCTGTGCGAGCATCATGTGAGCGGCCAGCTCAAAGTGGCGCCCGAGCACGTATCCGATGCGGTGCTTTCTGTCATGGGCAAACCGGACAATGCCGTGTACGAGCGTTTCCGCGACCGCTATGCGCGCGTTAACGCCGACCTAGGCAAGAAACAGTACCTGGTTCCTTACCTCATGTCGTCTCATCCGGGCTCCACACTCAAAGAAGCGGTCGAGCTGGCGGAATATTGCCGAGATTTGGGATACATGCCGGAGCAGGTGCAGGATTTTTACCCTACGCCGTCCACCATGTCGACATGCATGTATTACACCGGGGTAGACCCTCGGACGATGAAGCCGGTCTACACGCCGAAAAGTACTCACGAAAAGGCGTTGCAACGCGCGCTTATCCAATACCGAGACCCGAAGAACTACGATTTGGTGATAGAGGCGCTTCGCAAGGCGGGGCGTATGGACCTGATGGGATACGGCCCCGAATGTCTGGTGCGTCCGCGTAAAGGAGGTGGGTCGCATGGAGGCGCTACGCGTACATCTGGCGGGTCGCATGGAGGTCCCGTGCGCAAAGGAGGCGGATCGCGCAAGGGCGCTGCCGTCAACCGCGCGTCGCGATCTTCCAAGACGGGGCAGAAGACCCGTGGCAGTGCACGAAAACGGAAATAATCTGATCATTGTCAGAAGGTACCGTGGCGTTTCGGCAACGATTTTTTCCGGCGTGCGGTGCTTCGCTATGATGACATTGCGCGTCGAACGCGCATGCCATGTCGCATGCCATGTCGCATGCCATCGAGCGTTAAACGTTACGGCAGGATACGGTGCTCTATGCACTACGAAAGGGCGTTCATGACATCCATTTCGAATTCCAGCTCCATGCTTGCTTTGAAGGACGATACTTCGTCCGCTGCGCGGAGAGAACACATATCGTGCATAGGCAATCCGTCTCACACTACGCCTCTTTCGAGCGAAGAGATGGCGCGCAACGCGACGGGGGAGTTTCTCGCTCGCTTCGCCGATAAAGAAGGCGTCAACCACGATGCTCTTTCGTCGCAGGCGAAGGTGGTGGGGTCGGCCATGCGCGCTTCGCTGCAGCGCTACGAGTCCGCTATGCGTCAGATGGAAGTGCGTTTCGAGGTGCTTGACCGGGATTTGAGCTTGAAGAAGAACCGCAATCCCATTCATCACATTGAATCGCGCGTGAAAAACCCGGTGAGCATCTATGAGAAACTCAAAAGACGCAACTTGCCCATCTCCGTCGAATCCATGGAGGCGAACATCTTCGATATTGCGGGCGTGCGCGTTATCTGCTCGTACATTCACGATGTATATGGGCTGCTCAGTCTTTTACGCAAGCAGGACGACCTGGAAATCGTCGAGGTGAAAGACTATATCGAGCACCCGAAACCGAACGGGTATAGAAGCCTGCATGTCATCGTGCGGATACCGGTGTATTTCATGGATAAAAAGGAACTTGTTCCTGTCGAGGTCCAAATCAGGACCATCGCCATGGACTTTTGGGCGAGTCTCGAGCACGGGCTGAAATACAAAGCCGTGCACAGCGTCGAGGGCATCGATTCGTCGGATGAGCTGTTGTACTGCAGCCGCGTTATCAAAGACGTCGAGGAACGCATGCAAATCCTTGCGCGCGCCATGGATACGGAGTAATACCGCCGATTGATGTGAGCTTTGTTTTTCAGGACACGGCAGCGCGGCGCGCGTTGCCGACGAAGGAGATGGCTTATGCAGGAACGGCAAGACGGCGATGAGAGGAAGAAACCGTTTTGGTTCACGCTCTTCGATGACCTTTCGATAGCGCAGCTGCTCGCGGGCGCTCTGGCCGCGGTGACTTCCATGCTGCTTGCATCTCGGATCGGTATAGCGGGGTCTTTGATCGGCGCTGCTGTGGGCTCGATCGTTTCTGCCGTCGCATCGCAGGTGTATAGAAATTCCTTTCCGCCTCTGCGGAGAAAATCAAAGATATTGCCCCGACGCATTCCTCGTCTGCTTCCGACGCGAAAGACCGTTTGGCCGACGAAGCGAACGAATCCGTCGAGTCGAGGCGAAAGAGGGCTTTTCCAGTGTAGCGACGCACGTATTCGGTGCTGTCGATTCTGCGCGCAACGGCGTTGTTTCGGCGGGTGAGACGGTTGCGATGGGCGCACTCGGCGCAAACGATGCTTCCTCGATGGGGACGCGTGCCTTGGGCGCTGCGGATGCGCATGCCCCGCATCATGCGTCGATGTCGGATAAAACCGTTGTTCTGCAGGCGGCTTCCCCTGCCGCTTCTTTGCGCGCTCTTCGCCCCGAGCTGTTTTGGGCAATGAGCCGAGCGCCGAATCCAAGGCGTACGCCGAATCGGCTCTCGCTCGCGCCCGTGCGGCTCGCGAGCGCAAGGCGAAAATCCAAAAGAGCGCGGTAATTGTCGCCGCGGTCTCGGCGCTGGTGGCTATGCTGCTTTCCGCCGTCGTCATCGAGGTGGTTACGGCGGGCCAGGGCGTAGGGGCGAAGACTCCCTCCATCGTCGCCTCTTGGCACGAACCGAAAGATGTCGAGCAGGATGCTTCGCATGCCCAAGGCGCTTCTCAGGATACGGGCGAAAGCAAGGATTCTGGGAAAGCCCATTCTTCGGACGCGTCTTCGTCGAGCACTTCTGACCAGGGGTCTTCTTCAAGTAAAGAGGATTCATCAGTTTCGACGGGGTCCGACTCTTCTTCGACGGGAGATGGGTCTGAAGACCAGCAGGGTTCGTCCTCATCGGGCGGCACGACGGGCGCGACCGGTGACAGGTCATCGACCGATGGCTCCAGCGACCAGGGAAGCGTGGATTCCGGAACGGGCGGGAACACGGGAGGCTCTACCTCCGGCGGCTCTTCTTCATCGGGTGATTCATCGAGCTCCGGTTCGTCTTCTTCTGGCACGGGCGGGGTATCCCAGGGTCAAAGCGGGACGTCTTCCGGTGCGTAATACGATGTTCGACATGCATTGCCATCTCGGCTTCTCGAAAGATGGGAAGCGGTCGCTCGCCACGCGACTGGCCACCTTGCGGCGTTTTCGGCAACGGTGGACCCGCATCGTACGAAGAGAACGCGCGCCGATTCTTCTTGCATTCGAACGTTCGCGTAGGCCTTGGTCTGCATCGCCGGTTTGTTTCAGATGATGATGCGCAGATTGAACGGTTCGAGCAATTGCCCCGTCGGCGCTTTCATCGCGAGGTGGGGCTTGACCTCTCCTCGCCACGATGCGACGTGAAAGGCAAATAGAGGTTTTCGAACGGGTTGTCGCGGCGTGTCTTGAAGATGCCAGAGTCTGCGGCCGTGCCCTTGCTGCGGTGAAGAGCCGTGTGTAAGCGGGCTTGTATCCATTCATGCGGTGCGTGCCGTGGATGAGGTGATTGATGTGTTCGAGCGCGCCGGCGCCTTGCGTGGGGCGAGCCGTCGGACTCCCGCGCTTGCGGGAGGGCGCGCGCTGGTACTGCATTCGTTTGCCGGCACGTCGGATCAGCTACAACGCGCTTTGGACTGCGGCTTTTTCGTATCGTTCGGCCCGCGGGTCATGCGCACCAAGCGTGGCCGGGCCTATGTGCGCGCCGTTCCCGAGAACAGGCTTTTGATAGAGACCGACCTGCCGTCGAAGGAAGGCGCGCCGTTTTCTCTCGACCAATGGTGCGGCGCCATGGAAGAAACATGGGAGGCGGTGCTTGCGGCACGTTTCGGCGAGGCGAACGCGGAAAAGGTGCGTTATGCCCGGCGGGCATGCGTCGAGTTCGTCAACGGGCAAAGCGCGTGTATGCTTTGCATGCCGCCCGGCAAAGCTGAGGATGCGAGTCCTCTTTCGTCAATCTTTTGAGCCGAAGGGGGATTCCGCACGGGAAAGCGCATGGCTGCTGGTAGGATAGACGCATTCATTATTCCGAAGCGAACGGCTTCGGGCCGATTCGGCCGAAACGAGGTTTCTATGTTGAACGAAAGCCTGGATAACATCGTCGAAGGTATTGCGGAGAATTACAAATCTCCCGAGATCTTTTTCACCAAGCCCGACCGCCATTTTCCCAACAGGGATGCGATCATCGGCATTCTGACGGATTTGCGCCACCTGATGTTCCCCCGTTATTTCGGGGAGGAAATTCCCACGGGTTGCGACCCCCGTTATTTTATCGGCGATACACTCATTCGTATCGAAGATTCTTTGCAGCGCCAGCTGCGCGAGGCGTTGCTGTTCCGCGACGGCGATGCTGTGTCTAAGGAAGAAATCGAATCTCACGTGAACGAGATATCGGAAACGTTTCTTGCGAAGTTGCCTGAGCTGCATAAGACCCTTCTCAAGGATGTGCAGGCCGCCTTCGACGGCGACCCGGCAGCGCAGAGCAAAGAGGAGATCATCTTTTCGTATCCGGGGTTCTTCGCGGTGTTTGTATACCGCATTGCCCATGAGCTCTATGTGCAGAAGGTGCCGCTGATTCCGCGCATTATGACCGAATATGCGCACGGCCGCACGGGCGTCGACATCAACTCGGGCGCTACGATCGGCGAATACTTCTTTATCGACCACGCCACGGGCGTCGTCATTGGCGAAACCACCACGATCGGCAACCACGTCAAGGTGTACCAGGGCGTAACGCTGGGTGCTCTTTCTACGCGTGCCGGCCAGCAGCTTGCGGGCGTGAAGCGCCATCCCACTATCGAAGATAACGTTACGATTTACTCCAACGCAAGCGTGCTCGGCGGGAGACGGTTATCGGCGAGGGCACGGTCATTGCGGGCGGCGCATTTGTTACCGAGTCCATTCCTGCGAATTCTCGCGTGAGCGTCAAGGGCGTCGAAATCAACGTGCGTCAGCCGCGCAAAAGCCCGGCGAGCTGGGAGCTGTAAGCTGCGATTGCGCGCTTATCCTGCGGACGGTAGCGATTTCTTTGCATGCCCTTGCGTTTTGTCTGTTGCTGCAAGCAGGCGGGCTCCGGCTCTAAGGTCGGGCCCGCCTGCTTTTGTTATGGGGTGCTTGCATGCACAACGGTGCACATCTGATTTCGGCGCTCGCCGTTGTTCCGTGGCGCGAGCCCTGGTTTGGTGTGCACAAGAACGCTGTCTACTTTTTCGCGTTGCGCTTCTGCTGCTTTTCCCGTTTTGCCATGAAGGCCGTTGCGGCCACGAGAATGAGCCCTGCGCAGGTGAGCGCACCTGCGGCGGGGAAGGCAGGAAGATAGCTTCCGGTATGCGCCAGAACGCTTGCGGCAAGCATGGGCCCGATAATCGATGCGCAGGTGTAGCCCGAGAACATGAATGCATAATTCTGGCCGAAGTGCTTCGTGCCGTAGAGGTCGGCGGTGAGTGCCGGCATGGTGGCCATCATGCCGCCAAAGGTTGCGCCGATGACGCACAGGGCCGCCGTGAGACTGACGAAGCTATCTGCCTTTCCGAGGAAGAATGCCATGGTTGCAGCCGTCACCGTCATGCAGAACAGCATGACGGGATAGCGGCCGAAGCGGTCTGAGAGCGACGCGAATACGAGGCGTCCTGCGAAGTTCGCGACGGCGAGGATACCTACTTGGGCTGCAGCCTGGTCCGTATTAAGGCCTGCGAGCTGCTCGCTAATGCCGGCCGCATGGCCGATGACCATCATGCCGGCGCTTGCTGCCACGGCGAAGAGCAGCCACATAAGGTACGCTGTGGGCTTCTTGAGCATTTGAAGCGTGGTGAGCCCGTCTTCTTGTATGGAGGAGCGGTCGCCGCGTATCCAGTTTTCAGGAGTCCAGTCTTTCGGAGGGGCGATCAAGAATCGGGAGGCAACGACCACGCCGACGGCGAAGATGATGCCGCAGACATGAAACGACATGCTGACGCCCATGGTGGTGATGAGGAAATTGCCTAAGGGGGCGAAAATGATGGGAGAGAGCCCGGTGGTGCCGACGCAGACGCCGTTTGCAAGGCCTCGTTTGTCAGGGAACCACGCCGTTGCCGTGGAGACCGATACGTTATAGATGATTCCGCTTCCCATGCCCCCCATGATGCTATAGGTCATATACAGCAGGGGGATAGCGTCTGCGAAGCCCGCGAAGAACCACCCTGCGGCGAAGCTGCATCCGCCACAGAGGGAGAGGATTCCCGGCTTCATGCGGTTTTGTAGCCATCCGGCAAGAAACCCCGCACAGCATTCGGACACGATGTAGAGCGAATAGGCGAACGCGGTAGCCTGCGGGGCCCATCCATACGTGCTCGAAAGGGACGAATGAAGATGCTCCAGACGTATACACGCGCCTACAAGGGCGTTGAATGTGCCCGCCGCCGCAAGAACGACCCAACGGTTTATAGGAGCGCCCATCGCCCTTGAAGAACGGGCTTTCGCCGAGACGGTCTTTTTCGGCGAAGATGCCAGCGGGTTTTCAGGCTTTGCAGCATGACGTTCCAAATTCCCCATGTCGTCCCCTTTGTGCATGATTCAGAACAGCGACCCTACTATCTTCGGATGGTCGGGGGCGTGTCAAGGGAAAATGCGATAGAGGACCTATTTCGCTTCGTGCGAAGAGGAGGGGCCGACGTTGCCGCTGTCGAAGGCGAGCAGCGTTCGATAGCGTTTGTTGCTTCGTTCCAGTTCGGCGGGAGACCCGTCCATGGCAATGCCGCCGTTTTCGAAGAACAGCACGCGGTCGGTGCGCGAAACGCCTTGGAGATGGTGGGTGATGAGCAAGACGGTGCTGCCTTCGAGCGTAGAGAGCATCGTTTCGAGGAGCGCCTGCTCGGTTGCAGGGTCGAGGCCCGCGAAGGGTTCGTCGAGTATTACGATCGCAGGCTTGGAGAGAAGAATGCGAGCGAGCGCGATGCGATGGCGTTCACCGCCAGAGAAGCTCTTGCCCGATTCGTCTATGACAGTGTCAAGCCCGTTAGGCAGCTGCTTTGCTCGCGGGCGGAGCCCGACGCGTTCGAGTGCGTCCCAGAGTTCGTCATCGGTCGCGTTTCCTTTGCCGATGAGCAGGTTTTCTCGCAGGGACTGGTTGAAGATATGGGGATTCTGCTGGATGACGCCGACAAGGAGCGTTGCCGAGGATTCTTGGCAGGCGGCATCCGTTTCGCCTATGAAGATACGGCCGCTATCGGGCGCTCCTTCGTCGCGAAGCAGCGATGCGAAGGTGGATTTGCCAGTGCCGCTTCGTCCCAGAACGGAAACAACGCTACCGTGCGGTATCGCAAGGCTCAGGTTTCGCAGAACCGGACGATTCGTGCCAGGGTAGGAGAAAGTCACGTTCTCGAAACGAATGTCGTAGGGACGGGGACCGTCGTTTACGGAATCGTGTCCTGCGGCGGGTACGGCGGTTGTGGAGGGGATGGTTCGTTCCTGCGTATCTTCGCGCGAGTATTCGTTCAGATTCGCAATCGCATTGCTGTGCGTGACGATTCCGAGAGCCGCCGTAGGCACGGGGCTGAACGCCTCGATTAAGGGGAAGAAGCACAGAACGAACGCTGCGATCCAGTTCGCCGCATAGGCGGGCGCGTTTTCGTTGCCGAGCGAAGCGAGCGATAAGGCAAGCCCCGATGCGGATTCTTGGGATGTGAAGGCACTCGAGGCCCAAAGAAGCAGCGCCACGGCGCACAAGCCGAAGAGAATCTGGAGCAAAACGTCGCGTATGCGGTTGTGCCGCTTGATGGCCGCGTCAATGCGGCGCGCTTCTTTCTGCAGGTCTTTGTACCGGCCGAGATAGTCGTCGCTGCGTCCCGAGAAGACCCAGTCCGACACTCCTAAGACGTTGTCGGAAAGGTCGTCGTAGAGCTTGGAGGTGATTGCCTTCGCGCGCATGAGGCGCGCGCCGTTCACACATACGGAAACAAGCGGCATGGCGAATAGCGCCACGCCGAGCATAAGCGCCATGGCGCATGCGATGGGGACGGTGAAAAACCCCAGGGCGATAATAGCGACAAGATAGAGCAGCCACGCCGATACTATTGGCAGAATCGTGCGCAGATAGAGGTCCCTGAATATGCCCGATGTCCTCGGAAAGCAGGCCGAGGGCTTCTCCGAGGCGTCGTTGCGAGCGAAGCGCCGAGGAGCGGCGCTCGATAGTTTCGTAAAGCTTGCGACGCAGCTCGCTGGTCATGCGCAGCACCCAGTCGTGGCTGGCGAGGCGTTCGACGTATTGCAGGATGGGCTTGCCGAGGCCGAAGATGCGCACGAAAAGCGAGGGAAGGTGCAAAGCGAGCACGGTGAGAGGAAGGGTCGCAGCAAGGGAAATCATGTAGCCGGACGTGAACATGAGCGCGCCCGCGAAGATGAAGGCGAGCAGCCCGAGAAACAGCGTCAGGGCGAGGATATGAGCATAGCGCGCGAAAAACGGCTTGACCCATTCGTCTTGGCGCCATGTCGAGCGAAGGGTTGAAACCATGCGGGGGGTTTGTTCGGCAGCGGTTTTGCTCATCGCAGGCCTCCTTCCGCGCTCAGGCGGGTCCATGCGTCGGAATTCTTCAGTTTGTCCGAAGGCCCTTGCCAAGCAATGCGTCCATGGTCCATGACGATGATGTAGTCCATGTTTGCTGCCCAATGCAGGCGATGGGTGGCAAAGAAAACGAGTTTGTTCTCCATGAGGGCAAGCATGCTTTCCTTAAGTTCGAGCTCGGTTTCTACGTCGAGGTGCAGTCGGTTCGTCGAAGAGCAAAATGGTGCGTGACGGATCGAGGAAGGCGCGGGCGAGGGCCACGCGTTGGGCCTGGCCGCCCGAAAGCATGCGTTCCCCGGCTCCGATGGGGTGTCGATTCCTGGGGAGTTCGCGGGCTAGAACGTCGAGGCCGACCGCTTCAAGCGCTCTGGCTATGTCTTTGTCTGTTGCGTGCGGCTGATGAAGGCCACGTTGTCGCGCAGGCTTGCGTGGAAAAGGTAGGGTCTTGGGGGATGAACGTGGCGTGGGCGTGCCACTGACGGTTACCAGGGTCGAGCAGGTTGTTGCTCCTACATGGATCGATCCCGAGCTTGGGTCTGAAAACCCGCTCAGGAGGTACAGACGCGTTGTTTTTCACGATCCGCTTGAGCCGATGATTCCTACTTTGCAGGGGCTTTTGACGGAAAAGGAGATGCCGTTGAGGGCCGTGTAGCCCGCATAATCGAACGAGAGGTTCTCGAGGGTGACGGAAGGGGTTTCAAGAACCTCCGAAGAAAGAACGGGGTCGTGTTCTTTCTTCTGCGGACGAAGAGCGCGGGCTTCGTCGATGGTTTCGCGTATGGCGGCAAGGGAGGTGCGACCGTCGAGGGATGCGTGGTAGTCCGAGGCGAATTCGCGGATAGGGCGGAAATACTCGGGAACCATGATGAGGACCGAGAGCGCCGGAAGAAAAGAAAGCGTGCCTTCGACCAGGCGGAATCCCATCATGATGGCCACGGCGGCAAGCGCCAGGGTGGCGAAGGTGTCAAGGACGGCGCTCGAGAGGGTGGCGATGCGCAGCGTTTTCATGGTGGCTTCGCGGAAGCGTTCGGAAACGGCGAAGATACGACCAGCGTGGTCGCGGCTGCGCCCGAAGGCTTTGAGCGTGTCGATACCGCGTAGCGAATCGATGAAATGATTGGACATGCGCTCGAATTCGCCGTGCCTCTTCGCGGCGTCGTCTTTGGCGGTGTATCCGATCATAATCATATATAGGATGATGAACGGGAAGCAGACAAGCGCGATGAAGGCCGAAACCAGATCAAGCGGAATCATGGCGATGAACAGGACCAAAGGCACGATTCCGACCGCAGTCATCTTCGGAATGATGAGGGCTATGTAGGCGGCGACGTGCTCGGTTCCTGTGGAATTTTCACGGCGGCAGATGCGCTGGCCGACAAGTGCAGGCCCGGCTTCGGGCAACGAAGCAGCGACTCCGCAATAAATCGGCCTGTTGGTAGGCGTATCGTCGAGCATGTGGTCTTGCGCAGCGAGAATGACCTGACGCAACGAAGCAACAGAAGAACAGGGCTATCCATGCCGCTTGCTCTTCGAGCGCGTTTCCAGCATACGCCGACATTGCCTGGGCGAGTCCGACCGCCTGCCCGACGACGGCGACGCCCGTGCGACGGTAAGGGCGACGATGACCGCCATCATGGGCTTGATGCCGTCGAGTTCGAATATCGCCCGATCGAACATGCCTTTGCCTCGTTTCTCATCGAGAAAGCGCGGGCACTGCCGTGATGCCCGCGCTTTGTCCATTAAATGATACGTATATTATAACAATTAGCTATTTTTCAGGATATGTGCTTGCGATTCTTTAAAGCCCGAGTCCTTTTGCGACGTTGGCTATGAAGTCCTGCACGTTGGTAACAACGCCGCGCGAAGAAAGCGATCCACGGTCGGTGAGTTTGTTGACGGCGAATTCGGAGATGTCCACGCAGTAGAAATACACCTGGCGAACGGTTCCGTCGTCAAGTACGCGATAGGAGGGCGTCATATTGCCCGTGGCGATGGTGTGCAGCATGGTGGCCATGCAGATGACCGTGGTGGCTTTGCGGATATGGTCGCGCATGGCGCCTTGCGCCTCGTATGCGTTGCCGATGACCGGGGGAAGAGGGCCGTCGTCACGGATCGATCCCGCCAGCACGTAGGGGACGTTGTTTTTCTCCAAGGCGTACATGATGCCGTCCTGGACGTTTTCTTCTTCGATGAACTTTGCGATCGAGCCGTGGTATTTCACGCGATTGATGGTGTCGAGATGGTGGTAGTGGCCGTTCGGGCGATTTTCCTGCGTGTCGATGTCTTGCCCGAGCGCCGTGTGGAGGTAGGCGCCTTCGAGGTCATGCGTTGCAAGAGCGTTGCCGGCGAAGACGGCATCCACGTAGCCCGCTTCGATGATCTTGGAGAACGCGGTACGGGAGTAGCCGTTGAAAGAAAACGCGGGACCCATGACCCAGACCACGTAGCCGTGGTCGCGCTCGTATTGCAAAAGTTCGTAGAGCTCGTCGTATTCGCGGGAGAATGCGGTTTCGCGCGAGCGGCCGAGGCGGAATGCGAAGTTCTCGCTTGGCTTGGAGGCAGCGCCGAATCCGTCGGTGTGCACGAAGATGCCCTCTTGCGCGTCTTCGGTGCGTCCGCACACGATGAGGTCGCCTTCTTTGATCAGGCGGAATTCAACGACTAGGATGCGGCCGTTTTCGTAGACGGCAACGCAGTCCATGCGGCTGTCTTCGGCAAGAAGCCACTGGCCGTCGATCTTGAAGTATTCGGGATAGATGCTCATGGCGTGGTAGCCCTCGGGTGCCACGGTGTCTTTCGGCGCGGGGACAAGGGTAGCATTGGGCGCTTCCTCGAAAAGGGGGAGTTTGAAATCGGGTGCCGTGTAA
>JBKTHK010000020.1:0-28068 GCA_047240885.1 Slackia sp.
CTACGATACTTTCGGGATAAATACCTGCTCGTTCGTCCTGTAAAACATGCCGTTAACCGTAAATACGGGCAGAAAATGTTACAAAAACTTAACCGAGGGAGGACGCTCATGCGATTCAAGGTATTCTATTGCGACATGAAAAAAATGAATCATTCACTCGCATCGGTACCGTTTTTGCTGGCATATGCGCCGCTCACCGTAGTTGAATGGCGCATATGCTATGGCATTTCCGGCGGATTGATAAAATCCGTTGCTATAGCGCTTTTTGCTCGAGCGTGAAACGGTCGAGCTTAAGAGAAATTGTCGAAAGGGAGGACAATGGAAAACAAGTTTGCTCTTGACCGCCGTACTTTTGTGGCGGGCAGTGCTGTGGCGGCTGCCACGCTCGGTCTTGGTATGTACGGTTGCGGCGGCGGCAGCGAAGAGGCCCCCGCTGACGGCGAGGGTGCAGCTGTCGAAGGCGGCGCTCTGACTGGCGCATGCGCTTACACCAGCACCAACTGCAACCCCATTGGTAACAGCTCTGCTCTTATGCTCGCTGCGACCTGGCATGTCTTCGAGGGCCTCTACGACCTTGACCTGCACACCTACAAGACTTACAACGCTCTTGCCGCCGATGAGCCCGTCAAGGTTTCCGACACCGAGTACGAAGTGACCCTGCGCGAGGGTGCCAAGTTCTCCGATGGCACCGACGTCACGGCTGCCGACGTCGTCAATGCGTTCGAAATGAACATGGCTGATGCTACCTACGGTGCATTCCTCGAGTTCATCGAGACCGTTGCCGCCAAGGACGATACCACCGTCACCTTCACGCTGAAGTATCCCTTTGAGGCTCTGCTCAAGGGTCGCCTGAGCGTCGTCAAGGTCTTCCCGGCCGCCTCTACCGAGGACGACCTCAAGACCATGCCTATCGGTTCTGGCCCGTGGAAGTACGTTACCATCAACGGCGACGATGGCGGCACCATCGAGTTCGCTCCCAATGAGAACTACAATGGCTCCATGAAGGCTACCGCCGACACCATGTCCTGGAACATCCTGCTCGACGACACCGCTCGCACCACCGCTCTGCAGGAAGCTTCCGTTCAGGTTATGGAGAACGTGCCCGATGCCAACGCCGAGCAGCTTTCCGCAGCTGGCGCAACCGTTGAGTACATCCCCGGCTTCAATCAGCCGTTCCTGATGTTCAACACCAAGAAGGCTCCGTTCGACGACGCTCGCGTTCGTCAGGCGTTCTTCTATGCCATCGACGTGGAGAAGCTCATCTCCAACCAGATGGCCGGCCATGCAGATGTCGTCACCGGCTTCCTGCCCAAGTCTCATGAGAACTACCATGAGGCCTCCGTGGTCTACACCTACGACCCCGAGAAGGCCAAGGCTTTGCTCGCCGAGGCTGGCGTGGAGAACCTCGAGTTCACCATGGTCACCAACAACAACTGGGTCAAGGGCCTTGCCGCTCAGATTCAGAACGACCTTGCTGCCGTTGGCATCACGATGACCAACGCAGAGCAGAAGATCAACTGGTCCGAGTACGCCGCTCCCGAAGACGGTGCAACCCTCGCATACGACGTCATGCTCACCCCGGGCGACCCGACCTGCTTCGGCAATGACCCCGACCTGCTCATGAGCTGGTGGTACGGCGATAACATCTGGACTCAGGGCCGTTCTTGCTGGAAGGGCACCGAAGAGTGGACCCAGTTGCAGGAGCTTATGCAGGAGGCTCGCGAGGCTACTGGTGAGGACCAGCAGAGCCTCTGGAACCAGTGCTTCGACATCCTCGCCGAGCAGGTTCCGCTGTACCCGCTGTTCCACCGCCAGGTTGCCACCGGCTACCAGGAGACCATGATCGAAGGCTTCAAGCCCATCGCAACCACTGGTCTGGTCTTCCTCGGCGCAAGCGCCAAGGCCTAGTTTCTCGCTTTACGCGTCGGGTATTGCACGTTTGTGCTTTACGGAGGCCCGCCCCATTTGTGGGGCGGGCCTTTTCTCTGCGAAGAACGGTTTGTCGAGGAGCGCGCGTCTTGTCCGCTTCGCCGGCAGAAGTCCGATTGCACTCGATTGGCGCTTGCACGAGGAGCGCCGCATCACAAAGAAGGGAGCCGTCATGGAAGCGTCGAACAAGCCGCTTTTTTCCATCATGGGTGATTCCATAAGCACGTATGCCGGATGCAACCCCGAAGGCTACGATGTGTTTTACGAAGGGGAGCGCAGGGAGGCTACGGGCGTGTGCAGCGCATCCGATACGTGGTGGGCGCGCATGATCGATCTTCTTGGCGGTCGGCTTCTTTCGAACGTTTCGTTTTCCGGGAGCATGGTCGAAGGAGCGGGCTTTCCTGCGGGGGACAGCCAAGAGCGCGTTGAGGCGTTGGGCGGCGACGGCCTTGCCCCCGATGCAATCGTGGTGTTCATGGGAATCAACGACTACGGATGGGGAGGGGCAAAAGCCCAGGCTGCCGCTGGTGCACGGGCGGTTCCCGCGCAATCGCGCAGGGAAGAGGGCGAGCGTCGCGTTGCAGGACGTGCAGAGGAGGGGGCTATCGAGGGCTTCGCGAAGGCGTATGCTTCTATGCTTTCGCGCATTCGCGAACGCTATCCCGAGGCCGACATCTGGTGCTGCACGCTTTGTCCCGGGCGCGTTGCGGGGAAAAACGTTCCGACGTTTGCATGGAAACTTCGGGGTGCGCCGCTTGAGTCGTATAACGACGTCATCCGATCGGCTGCCGCGCAGCACGGATGCGCCCTGGTCGATTTTGCCGCATACGGTCTTGATTACGATGCGATAGACGGCACCCATCCTACGAAGGCGGGTATGAAGCAGCTTGCTGCGATGGCTGTTGGTTCTATGGCGTCCCAGCGCGGATTTGCCTTGCACGAGGCGGCGTTGCTCGAGGACGCCTACAAAGGCTTCTCCCTGCGTTCGCGCAATTGGTGCGAGAAAAATGATTGCATAGACTGCGCATATGCCAAGGCTACGGGAAATGCGTGGTATCTCGTGTGCGAGAACGAAGAGGGAAGCGGCTTTTAGGAGGCCGGTGAAAGGGCTAGGTCGACGGGGCGATCTTGAACCTGTGGAAATAGCCTGTTCACGCTCGCGTCTTTGTCAAATTTTTTGAACTTTTAACAACTTCGTATAAAATAATTCAGTTACGTATTTTCAAGGTTGCTCGGCCCGCGTTCCTCCGCTCGGACCGAGCTACCTTGGCGCACGGTAAGTTCAACGAAAGAAAGGGGGTCGAGGTGAGCAATTTGCTGCGTCTGATCGGACGGCGCTTAATCGCGCTTCCCATCATGATTATCGGCGTTACTATCCTCGTATTCTTCCTCATGGCTCTTTCGCCCATCGACCAGGCATATTCGGTCTTGGGTGAAAATGCTTCCGAGGCCCAGGTACAGCAGTACCGTGAAGAGCACGGTCTGAACGATCCCGTACTTGTCCAGTACGGCAACTTCATGGTCGGCCTGGTTCAGGGCGATCTTGGCACCTATGGCGCGAACAGCGCTTCGGTTGCCGATCGTATTGCATCCGCTTTGCCCGTCACGCTTCAGCTGACGTTTATGGGCCTTATCATCGCGGTCGTGCTTGCGGTCATCCTGGGCGTGATTTCCGCACTGTATCGAGATCGATGGCCCGACCAGGTCATCCGCATCTTCTCCATTGCGTTTATCGCTACGCCTTCCTTCTGGCTGGCCGTCTTGTTGATTCTGCTGTTCTCCTCCATGCTGCAGCTTCTGCCTGCTTCGGGCCCGCTGCCGTCTTTCACCTCCGATCCCGGCGGATGGATGGCTCGTATGGCTATGCCCGCGTTCGCTCTTGCCGTTCCCGTTATCGGTCAGCTTACGCGCGTTATCCGTACCTCTATGGTCGAAGAGCTTGACAAAGACTACGTTCGCACAGCTCTTGGCGCCGGCATTCCGAAGGGCATTGTCGTCGCGCGCAACGTCTTGCGCAACGCGCTCATCACGCCGGTTACCGTGTTGGGTCTTCGTATCGGATACCTGATCGGCGGCGCTGTTGTTATCGAGGTCATCTTCAACCTCCCCGGCATGGGCATGGCCATCATCTCTGGCATCCAGTCCAACTACACCATGCTGGTGCAGGGCGTAGTTCTGTGCGTGGCCTTTACGTTCATCATCATCAACATCATCGTGGATATGCTCTATATCCTGATCGATCCGCGAATCAGGACGGTGTAGCGGTATGGCTCAACTTAGGAAAAACCTCACGGAGAAAATGGAATCGAACCCGGGCAAGGTGCACTTCCGCCGCTGGAAGGCCATGAGCATCGGCGCTCGCATTTCCTTGATCGTCCTTACCCTTATCGTGCTCATCGCGGCGCTTGCGAACTTCATTGCGCCCCACGATCCGTTGGAAATCTTCACGGCTCGTCAGGCTCCCGATGCCGAGTTCATCTTCGGCACCGACGATAAGGGCCGCGACGTCTTGTCCCGCATGATGTACGGCGCACGCTATTCGCTCGTCATCGGCTTGGGCGCGACCGCCTTCGCTTTGGTATGCGGCTCCATTATCGGCGCTCTTGCCGCTGTTTCGCGCAAATGGGTCTCTGAGGTCATCATGCGCGTCCTCGACGTCGTTATGTCCTTCCCCGGCATCGCGCTGGCTGCAACCTTCGTCGTCGTGTTCGGCACCAACATTCCCTCGCTCATCTTCGCAATCGGCTTTTTGTACATTCCCCAGATCGCCCGCATCGTTCGCGCGAACATCGTGAGCGAATACAACCAGGATTACGTCCGTGCCGTCGTGGTCTCTGGCGCCCGCGCTCCCTGGATTTTGATGAAGCATGTCGTGCGCAACTGCATCGCGCCCGTCATGGTCTTCACCATCGTCCTTGTCGCCGACGCCATCGTTTTCGAGGCATCCCTCGCCTTCATCAGCGCGGGCATTCCCGAGCCTACGCCTACGTGGGGCAACATTCTCGCCGACGCGCGCGGCGGCGTTTTGTCCGGCCGCTGGTGGCAGGCGCTGTTCCCGGGTCTTGCCATCATGATCACGGTTCTGTGCCTGAACATTCTTTCCGAGGGCATGACCGACGCCATGGCGGCTGCTCCTAAGGCTGCCATCAAGCCGAGCGATTCCAACCTCAACAGCGACCGCGAGGCCGACAAGCTCGTCGCCAATCCCGTCCTGGCATATGAGGCCCAGGCCGAGTCTTTGGCGCAGCGCCTTGCCGCTCTGAAGGAAATCGAGAACAAGCGCACCGACCGCTTCGAGGCGCACACCGATGTGGAGCCATCCTTGAGGTCAAGAACCTCTGCATCAGTTCCCTCGCCACGGAGATGTCAACGTCGTCGACAACGTGAGCTTCAAGGTCCGCCCCCACCAGACCATGGGCCTGGTTGGTGAGTCCGGCTGCGGCAAGTCCATCACGTCGCTGACCATCATGGGCCTGCTCGACCCCAAGGCCGAGGTTTCCGGCGAAATCATCTACGACGGCAAGAACCTGCTCTCCATGACGGAGAAGGAGAAGAACACGCTGCGCGGCCGTGAGATCGCCATGATCTATCAGGACGCTTTGTCTTCCCTGAACCCGTCCATGCTTTCGCTTACAGATGAAGCAGCTCCACCAAGCGCGGGGCACCCGTACCGCAGAGGAACTCCTCGAGCTTGTAGGCCTCGGTCGAAGCGTACGCTCGACTCCTATCCGCATGAGCTCCGGCGGTCAACTCCAGCGCGTCTTGATCGCAATGGCTCTCACGCACCGAAGATCATCATCGCCGACGAGCCCACCACCGCTCTCGACGTGACCGTTCAAAACAGGTCGTCGGCTTGCTGAACTGCAGGACTGACCAGCTTCGCCATGGTCTTCGTCAGCCACGACCTGGCTGGTCGCCGGGTTGCGAACTCCATCACCGTCATGTGCGCCGGCCAGATCGTGGAGCAGGGTTCGGTTCAACATCTGACCAATCCGTCACGGTACACGCGCGGCCTGCTCGGTTCTGTTCCATCCATCGAGCGGGCGGCGGACGTTTGCATCAGGTTCGGGATCGGTTCCCAGCGCAGACTTCCCGAAGGGCGGCCCTACCCGCGTTCCGGCCATCCCGATGCCGTTTCGGACGTTCGTGGGTCTCAAAAGGGCGGCGATTGAATCACGTTACGCCGAGCTGCCTGACGAAGAGATGGCGCGTCTCGGCCTGAAGCCGTATGGAGGTGAGCAGTAATGACCGAAACCAAAGCAGCGGCAGGCGACAGACCACATCATCTTCCTGGACGATATCACGTTGTTTTCAAGACCCGTACCGGTTCCATCCTGCATCCGAACAAGGTGCATGCCGTCAACGGGCTCACGCTGAAGCTCATGCCCGGCGAGACCATCGGCATCGTGGGCGAATCCGGCTGCGGCAAGTCCACGACGGCAAACGTCATGTGCGGCCTGCAGGCTCCGACCTCCGGCCACGTGTACTTCAAGGGCATTGACGTGACCAAGCGCACCGCCGATCAGCGCAAGACCATCGGCCGCGTCATCTCCGTTGTCTTCCAGGACCCTGCGACGGCGCTTAACGCGCGCATGTCCGTTCATGACCAGCTTATGGACCCCATGAACGTTCACAAGGTCGGCACGAAGCAGGAGCGCGAGGCTCGCGTGAAGGAACTGATCGAGATGGTCGGTCTGCCCAACTCCGTGTTGGGTGCGCTTCCTGGGCAGCTTTCCGGCGGCCAGCGCCAGCGCGTTGCAATCGCCCGCGCTCTTTCCCTGAAGCCCGACGCGATCATCGCCGACGAGCCCACCAGCGCTCTTGACGTCTCGGTTCGTGCGCATCCTCAATCTGCTGTCCGACCTGAAGAAGGCTCGGTCTGTCCATGGTGTTCATCAGCCACGACATCCAGACCGTGCGCTACATTTCCGATCGCATCATCGTTATGAACGGTGGCCAGGCGGTCGAACAGGAGCGGCGTCCGGGGTTTCGAGAACCCCAAAGACGACTACCCCGCCTGCTTCTCGGTGGGCTCCCTCGCTGCTCCATCGATCTTGGCAAATAGCCGCATCGTCTCGTTTCGAAGCTTTCGAACGAATCAAGGCCCGCTTTCCAGCGGGCCTTTTTATGCGACCTTCTCGAGCGTTCTTGACGATAGGGGTAGGGGGGGCATATAGTCTTGCTGTTTATGGAAACCGAAGAGTAGAGGTAATCACTCATGACAGACATCAACTTCCACGGTGTTATCCCCCCGGTTGTCATTCCGCTGACCGAGGAGCGCACGCTCGACCTTGAGGCGCTCGAGCGCTCCATCAACCGCATGATCGATGCGGGCGTCGACGGCCTGTTCTTCCTGGGTTCCAGTGGTGAGGTTGCGTTTTTGACCGATGCTCAGCGTTATCACGTGCTGCAGGAGGCCGTCGCCATGGTTCATGGCCGCGTTCCTGTTCTCGCGGGCATCATCGACATGGAAACCCTGCGTGTCGTCGACCAGGCGAAGCGTGCGACGGGCTACGGCGTTGACGCGCTCGTTGCCACCGCTCCGTTCTACGCACTTGGCGGCCCGAAGGAGACCGAGCGTCATTTCCGTGCCATTCGCGAGCATACCGACCTGCCTCTGTTCGCATATGACCTTCCGGTCTGCGTTCATACGAAGCTTGATCCCACGATGCTCGTGCGCCTGGGCACCGACGGCGTCATCCAGGGCGTCAAGGATTCCTCCGGCGATGACGTCTCTTTCCGCTGGCTCTGCCTTGAAAACGAGGACGCCGGCCATCCGCTGCAGATTTTCACCGGTCATGAGGTCGTCGTCGACGGCGCCTACATGTGCGGTGCGGACGGCTCCGTTCCCGGTCTTGCGAACATCGACCCCCACAGCTATGTCGAGCAGTGGCGTGCCTACCAGGCGGGCGATTGGGACAAGGTCCGCGAAATCCAGGATCACCTTGCACGCCTGATGTTCGTCACCCGCGTCGTCAAGGCTACGGTCGGCTTCGGCGCAGGCGTCGGCGCATTCAAGACTGCTCTGTGGCAGATGGGCGTGTTCAACACGAACCAGATGCGCGAGCCTGTCCAGAAGCTCGAGGGCGAGGATGTCGAGGCTATTCGTCGCGTTCTTGAGCGCGAGGGCATGCTGTAAGCCTATGGACCTCGGAGCGAAAACATCATCTTTCGCCTCATGTGCCACCGCGAATGACCATCCATTCGCGGTGGTTTCTGTTGATGTGGGCGGAACGAAAATAGCCTGTGCACTCATGCGCTATGAATCGGCGGACGCTGCGCCGCAGGACGTATGGAATAAATCCGTGCCCACCGAGGCGTCTCGCGGCGGCGCGGCGGTGCTCGAGAGCATCGTCGGCGTTGCGGCGGCGGCTGTGGAGGCTTCCGCCGGTCTGGGCCTGAAGGTTTTAGGTATCGGTGTCGGCACGGCGGGCAGAGTCGACGCGAAGACCGGATCTATCGCCTACGCCAATGAAATCATGCCCGGCTGGACCGGACGGCCGGTGGCGCAGCGTCTGCGTGACGCTTTCGGGCTCCCCGTGGCCGTGCTTGGTGACGTTCAGGCCCATGCGCTCGGCGAGGCTCGCTGGGGTGCGGCGCGCGGCGCACAGACGTGCATTGTCATGGCTCCGGGCACGGGGCTTGGCGGCGGCATTATTGTCAACGGGCGAATTGTGCGAGGCTGTCACGGTTTCGCGGGCGAGATCGGAGCGACGCCGAATACGCTGTGCGCAGAGGACGGAAACCTCGAATCGGTTGCATCGGGAGGTGGAATCGAGGCCCGTTATCGCGCCCTGACGGGGCGCTCCTTGAGCGGCGCGGACATTTCTTCTCGTGCAAACGACGGCGAAGAAGCCGCCATCGAAGTCATTTCGAACGCAGGCCGGTCTTTGGGCGTCGCGCTTGCGGGCTGGGTGAACATGCTCGACCCCGAGATGGCGGTTGTTTCGGGGTCGGTCACAAAGGCGGGCCCTCTTTGGCGCAACGCGCTGCAGGAGGCTTTTGCCTCTCATGCTCCCGAAGTGCAGTCGAAGCTTCCCATCGTCGATGCCGCTTTGGGCTCCAACGCGCCTTTGGTCGGCGCTGCGGAAAATCTGCTGGACTCCTTGAAAGGGTAGAAGATGCATCCTTTGATCGAACAACTTCGCGGCAAGCTCATTGTGAGCTGTCAGGCGTACATGGGAGAACCTATGCGCCATCGAGACCATGGCCCAGATTGCGCGTGCGGCCGAATTGGGCGGTGCAGCTGCTATTCGCTGCCAGGGCCTTTCCGATATCGCGGCTATCAAGGGTCGTGTAGAAATTCCCGTATCGGCCTGTGGAAAGAAGGTCACGAAGGCGTCTATATCACGCCGTCGTGCGTCATGCACGCGCCTGCATCGCCGCTGGTTCCGACATCGTAGCCATCGATGCGACGGGTCGTTTGCGTCCCGACGGGTCGACTTTCGAAGACACGGTGGAGGCCGTGCGTGGAGAAACGCTCGTCATGGCCGATTGCGCATGCATGGATGACGTGCATCGTGCTGTCGCTGCGGGCGTGGATATCGTTTCCACCACCATGGCCGGTTATGCGCCCGGCCGCGAGAAGACGGAGGGTCCCGACCTCGATTTCGTGCGCGAAGCAGTGGCCGTCGCCGGCGATACGCCGGTGTTTTGCGAAGGCCGCGTGCATACGCCGGCTCAGGCTCGCGAGGCGCTCGATGCCGGCGCATTCGCCGTGGTCGTGGGAACTGCCATCACCCATCCTACGAGCATCACGGGCTGGTTTTGCAACGCTATGTCGTAGGCCAGATGAGGGCTCTAGGGCTTTTATTCCATAAGACCGGTTGAATCGGCTGCGGGCAATTGCGCCTGCGGCCGATTTTGTTTATAAGGAGGCGTTTTCTAGAATGAAGAATTCCTCCTGGCTCGGCTGCCATCTTTTTTCGAGAGGATTCAGCGCATCGTCGAAGCGCTGTGCCTCCGCTTCGTCGATATCCATGACGGAGCTGTATCGGTAAGTCCAGTCTTTCGTTTCGAGGGCTCCCTTGACGAGCTCTTTGACCAATAGTGCTGCGGGGAAGCTCCCGTCTTCCATGTGCACGTTGTGTTTCTTGCAGCTGACGAACCCGCTGCTGACGTAGTTCGCGGGGTTTCCCAGGATGACAATCGTATCGTACCCAAGTTCACGCGCCCGTTCGAACGAGCGCTCCATCAGCGCTTTTCCGTATCCTTTTCGTTGGTGATGCGGATGTATTGCAATCGGTCCGAAGGTGAGGATGCTTTTCGCCTTTCCCGATTCGTCGGTCAGCGTCGCTTTCGTATACATGATGCTTCCGACGATTACGCCGTCCTTTTCAGCGACGAGGTCGAGCTCGGGAAGAAAATCCTCGTGGGAGCGCATGAGCCGCACGAGGTAGTGTTCGAAGCATCCGGGAACGTAATGGTTGTTGAAGGCCTCGCGGATCAGCTTTTCAACCTGCTCGCGGTCGGTTTCGCGTTCTTCGCGGATGACGAGCGCCCGGGGGCTTTCCGTGTATGTCGCCATGATGCGCTCTGACCACGAGATAATCATGTCGCAGAGCGTGTCAACGGAATGCGCCCGAAGAGCCTCCTCGTCGCATCCGATGCGCAAAATGTCCGCCTCTTCGTTGCAGCCTTGGCGTTCGAGGATGTGTTCGAGTTCGGCACGAGAGTGCGGGTAGTTCGACCCTTGCGCGAAGCAATGGACCTGCATAGTGAAGACCGCGTTCTTGAAAAGCGCCTTCGTCGCATCGTAGTTCTGATCGGGGTTTTGCATCGAGTCGAACGCGCAAAGGTGGCAGGCGGCGTGATAGAGGCCCGCTGCGCCGATCGCGGCAGCCTGACGCGCCTCGCTTTTCGTCGGTGCTTCGACGATATCGAGAAGCGATCCATGCAGCGCTTTCGTGTCGTTGACAAACTGGATCAACTCGTGGTGCGGCCATGCGGCCAGGGCTGTTCGGCTGCCGACGAATCCGCATGCAAGGTCGCTTCGCTCCATTGTCGTTACGATTTCGCGGTATTGTCGGATGATGCTTGCGTCAAGCGTCTCGAATATGGCGACGAAGTCGATATCGCTTTCATCGCGGGCTTCGCCTCGTGCGCGGCTTCCCTGTATTCCTGCAAACACGAGATGGTCGCCGAAGTGCGCTTGGAGTTTTCCAGGAGCGTTTTGCTCCATTGTTCGGTATCTATCATGGGTTTTCGCCTTTCTTATATGCCATGGCACACGTCGGTTTTTCGGAAAGGAAACGCCTGCCTGGGAAACCACTGCCTCGCATCTTTCGGTCGAGCGCAAGGGCTGTATAGTATATCTGACACTTGCGGTTGCTCCATCTCGGTCTTGCGATGCGAAAACCGTTCGGTTTTCGCAAGGGGCGGTGTTTGCGTGCGGCAAGCGGGTTATACTATTACGCTATGGATACTTTCGAAATCATCACCAAAGAAGATGTTGCCCGCGCAGTGTACGAGGCCATTCCCAGATAGCGTGCGAACTGCCGAATGACGTGCTCGCGGCCCTTGAAGCGGCCCGCACGGCCGGGGCGACCGTGGCGCTATCGTGCTCGACCATCTGCTTCAAAACGCCGATATCGCGCGACGCGATCGCGTACCTATATGTCAGGACACAGGCACGGTATGGGTCTGTCTCGAGGTCGGCCCCGATGTGGCGGTGCCGGGCGATGTTTCGCCGGTGTCGACGAGGCCGTTGCTCAGGCGTATACGGGCGCGTTTGCGCAAAGCGTCGTATGCGATGCGCTGTTCGACCGTGCCAACACCGGCGATAACACGCCCGCATTCACCGACATTCATTTCGTGGACACCCCTGGTGCTCGCGTGCATGTTTGCTGAAAGGTGGCGGATCAGACAACGCTTCGCGCGTGGTCATGCTTACGCCCGGTTCAGGGCGGGAGGGCGTCGTGCGCGAGATCGTGGAATGCGTGCGCGCGAAGGCGGCGAATGCTTGCCCGCCACTTGTAATCGGTGTGGGCGTGGGCTCGACGTTCGACAAGGTGGCGTCTTTGGCTAAAACGGCTCTCCTGCGTCCTGTGGGCGAGCGCTCAGGCGACGACCGCGTTGCGGCGTTCGAAGAAGAACTGCTCGATATGGTGAATGCCACGGGCATGGGTCCTGGGGCGCTCGGCGGCAAGACGCTCGCCCTCGATGTTCATGTCGAAACCGCTCCCTGCCATATCGCCGCATTGCCTCTTGCCATCAATATGGGCTGCTCGGCCATGAGGCGTGCAACGGTGGAACTTACGTGCGAGCCTTTGGCATTTCGCGCGCAGGGAGGGAAGTGAGATGGCAACACCCAAGAATTTGTCTTTGCCGCTCGATAGGGAAGAGCTCAAGACGCTGCGCGCGGGCGATGCGTGCCTGCTTTCCGGCGAGATGTTCATGCTGCGCGATGCGGGGCATATTCGACTGGTCGCCGAACTTGAAGAACAAGGGTCTCTTCCTTACGGGCTCGATGGCGCGACTATTTTCTACGCCGGTCCTTCGCCCGCTGCGGCAGGTCGTCCATTCGGGGCGGTCGGTCCCACCACGGCCTCTCGCATGGATTTCGCGGCGCCGCGTCTGCATCGTGCCGGCGTTGTGGCGACGATCGGAAAAGGCGTGAGAAGCGCCGAGGTCGCTCGGGCCTGTCAAGAGACCGGCTCGGTGTACTTCGTGGCAACGGGCGGCGCGGCGGCGTTGCTGGCGCAGTGCGTCATTGCCGGGCATGTTGTTGCCTACGACGATCTCGGTACGGAAGCTTTACGCCGTATAGAGGTTTGTGACCTGCCTGTATTCGTGGGAATCGATACTCAAGGAGACTGCATATATGACTGCTGAGACCACGGGCTGCCTTCGAAAAGCGGCCGTTTCGCCTACGGAGGCAGCCTCAGACATGCATGAACTATACGGTGTATATAAGGATATTTCCGCTCATGGCGCAGGCTGTTCATGCAATGCGGCCAAGCAGCAGGGGCAAGACGGGGAACACGCCGAGGACGCGTCCGACCCGGTGCATCGCGGCGTGTTCGTCACCTTCGAAGGAGGCGAAGGGGCGGGAAAGACCACGCATATATCGATGCTGCCGAAGTGCTCGAGTCCCTGGGGCGAGAGGTTGTCAGGCTGCGCGAGCCGGTGGCACTTCGATGGGAGAGCTTCGCTCCATCGTGCTCGATCCTCCAACAAGGCGATGTGCGATGAATGCGAGCTTCTTATCTATGAAGCGGCGCGTGCCCAAATAGTCCACGAGGTGATCGCCCCGTCGCGATCGAGGCGCTGTCGTGCTGTGCGATCGGTTCTACGATTCCACGGTGGCTTACCAAGGCGGTGGGCGCGGCATGGACGCGCTTTTCATCGATAGGGCGAACGCCTCGCGATGCAGGGTATCCGTCCCGACCGCACGATTCTGCTTGTGCCGCCAAGCGTTGAAGACGCCTTGATAGGGCCGTCCAGTTCGGCCAGGCCGACCGCCTCGAATCGGAGGGTGCGCGTTTTCACGAGCGCGTGCGCGCGGCGTTTGCCACGCTGTCTGTAACGACCCGCAGCGCGTCGCACGGTCGAATCCGCCTCTGCGATATCGGATACGGCGCGAGCCGTCTTCTGCGAGCTGCGCGACTCTTTCCGTTCGAGGCCTTTCTTCGCGACGGACGTTCTTCAGGCGGTTCGACGCGTACACAGGCCGAGGCGAAAAGCCGTCTTTGGCGGGGCTGCGCGTCTTTTTCCGATAAGGAGGTGCGCTGATGTCCGATGCGTTCGACGGCATTATCGCCCAGCCGAAGGTGCGCGAGTTTCTTCGTTCGTGCGTGTCGTCCGACCGCGTGAGCCATGCGTATCTGTTCTGCGGGCCTGCGGGGTCGAATAAAACCCAGGCCGCCTATGCGTTTGCGCGCTATCCTCTGCGAAGGCGATCCGTGCGCGGATTGCGAAGGCTGCACGTCCCAGGCGTGTCGTCACATTGTGCGCAAAGCCCACCCCGACGTGCACTATCTTGCTCCGGAGGGTGCGCAGGGCTACGTGGTCGATCAGATACGCGACGTCATGGCCGATACGCTGCTGGCCCCCATCCAGGCGAAGCGCAAGGTGTACATCATCGACCGCGTCGATCTTTTGGGGACCGCTGCTGCGAACGCGTTTCTCAAAACGCTCGAGGAGCCTCCGTCGGATGTGGTGCTTATCTTGCTCGGCCGTACGCGCGAAAGCGTGCTTCCCACCATCGTATCGCGCTGCCAGGTGGTTCCTTTTCGCCATATACCGGCAAGCGAGGCTGCGGGAATTCTTGTTCAAAACACGGGATGCACGTTGCCCGAAGCTTCCATCGCCATCGAAGCGTGCGGCGGATCTATCACCAAGGCGGCGGATTTTCTTCGTTCCAAGGAGCGTGCTCGGTTGCGGCTGACCATGACGCAGGCGCTTGCATCGCTTGCTCGCGCCGACGACCTCGACGTGCTCGGTTACGCCGCAGAGGTCGTTCTCGCATCGAAAGCTCCGCTCGACCAGGTTCGTCAAGAACAGGAGCGCGTCTTGGACGAGCGGTCGGAGTTCTTGCAGAAGTCGGCTCTGAAAACGCTCGAAACGCGCCATAAACGCGCTTTGTCGCAAGCGAGCTTCGAGCTTTTGCGTCAGATGACGAGCGTGGCGAAATCGTGGCTGAGGGATGTGGAGATGATCTGCTCGGGCGCCGAGCGCCTTGTGATAAACGTGGACTGCTTCGACGCGCTTCGCGATTGCGCAGAGCGCACTGATCTTGCGCGGGTTTGCCGTGCTTTGATGCGCGTGCAAGCGGCCGACGAGGCCATCTCGTATAATGTCTCCCCGCAAGTGAGCATCGAAGCTATGCTTTTTGAGATAAGAGAGGAACTGTATGCCTAACGTTGCTGCGGTCAGGCTTACCTATAATCCCAAGGTTTTGTGGTTCGATCCAAACGGGGTCGAATTTCGTGCGGGCGATGCGCTCATCGTACGCACCGAACGTGGACTGGAATACGGTATAGCCGACGAAGACCTGAAAGAGGTCGACAAGAAGGCCATCGAGAACCTGAAGTGCGCGCTGAAGCCGGTGGAGCGCAAGGCCACTGTCGAAGACCAGCTTGCCTGGAAGGAAATGCAGGCAAAAGCCGAAGAAGCGCTTCCAGTGTTCAAGCAGATGGTTGCCGAGCAGAAGCTCGACATGCATCCGGTGACGGTCGAGTTCCTCTTCGATGGGGACAAGGCCGTCTTCTACTTCGAAGCTGAAGACCGCGTTGACTTCAGGGAGCTCGTTCGCGTTCTGGCAGCGCGCTTTCACGTGCGTATCGACATGCGCCAGATTGGCGTGCGCGACGAGGCTCGCATTGTGGGCGGTCTGGGCCACTGCGGTCAGGAGCTGTGCTGCAAGCGTCTCGGCGGCGAGTTCAATCCCGTTTCCATTCGCATGGCCAAAGACCGGGATCGTCTTTGAATCCCCAGAAAATTTCCGGTGTCTGCGGACGCTTGATGTGCTGTTTGCGCTATGAGGCCGACACGTATAAGGAATTCAAGACGCGCTGCCCGAAAATGAACTCCATGGTGTCCACCCCCGAAGGGGATGCCAAGGTCATCGAGGTCAACGTGCCGCGTGAGACGGTCACCATCATGGCGGGCGACAAGCGCGTGAAGATTCCCGTTTCCGAGATGGACATAGACAAGAAGACGGGCAAGCCGGGCATCGTTCCTCGCGATGTGTACGAAGAGTGCGTCAACGGCGACCGGACGCCTTCGGCATCGGTCGAGACCTTGATAACGCCCATGTTCACCGGGACCGACAAGCTCGCCGAAAAACCCTCCGCCCGTCGTTCCTCGTCGCGTAAGTCCGACGCGGATTCGGCGGAGAAGAAAAAGTCGTCTTCGTCTCGCCGTCGCCGTCGTTCGGGTCGTGGTCGTGGCGCGGAAGGGTCTTCCGTTTCCGCCGATCGCCCTCGCCAGCAGCGTTCCGGCTCCCAGAAGCGCGAAGGTACGAAGAATTCTTCGCAGCAGCCGAAAAACCAGCAGCGCAGCGCCTCGAAGCCGCAGCGTTCGCAGGGGGCTGCAGATAAGCAGAAGACCCGTTCTGCGGCGCGTCCCGGGCAGCGTTCCTCGAGCCTTTCCGATACGCGGGATTCCCAGCAGCGCCGCAACGCCGTCGACCGCTCGTCCTCATCGAATCGTCCCGCCTCAAGCGAGCACCGCAAATCGCGCCGTCGTAGCCATAAGGCCCAAGGCGGAGAGGCTCGTCAAGACAATTAGTCTTCAAGGCTGTCGTATGATCTCATGCGGCAGCCTTTTCGTCAGGATACGTTGCGCCTCCCCAACGGAGGCGGCTTGCCTTCGCCGATTGCGGCAAGGCGACATGAGAGAAGGCTTGCATGATGCTTGAAGATGCCGTTTTGGGGACGCAGGATGCGTCATCGGGCGAATTGCCTCGTCGGACGCTCGCGTATGCGCTTTTGACCGATTTGTATCAGCTCACGATGGCGCAAGGATACTGGGCTAACGGAAAACTGGACGAAGAAGCGTGCTTTCACATGTTCTTCCGCGAAAACCCCTTCAAAGGGGGCTTTGCCATAGCGTGCGGAGCCGCGCAGCTTGCGGAGATGATAGACGGCTTCGCGTTTTCCGACGAAGACGTCGCCTATCTCGGGTCTTTGCAGGCTCCGGGCGGGGGTCCGCTGTTTGACGAGGGGTTCCTCGCGTATCTACGCGAGATGCGGCTGACGCTTGACGTGGACGCGGTGCGCGAAGGCACGGTGGTTTTTCCCATGGAACCCATTGTGCGCGTCACGGGTCCCATCCTGCAGTGCCAGCTGCTCGAGACGGCTCTTCTGTGCTGCATGAATTTCCAGACGCTCATCGCGACGAAGGCGGCGCGCGTCTGCCTTGCCGCCCAAGCCCCGGTGGCGGAGTTCGGTCTTCGCCGCGCCCAGGGAGCAGGCGGCGCGCTGTGGGCGAGCCGCGCTGCGGTGGTGGGGGGATGCGCTTCCACGTCGAACGTGCTCGCGGGCAAAATGTTCGATATTCCGGTCTCCGGCACGCATGCCCATTCGTGGGTCATGGCGTTCGATGGCGAGATAGAAGCATTTCGCGCCTATGCGAAGACGTTTCCTGAAACCTGCCGTGGACACTACGACGTCAAGCAGGGTATCGAGCATGCGATCGGTCGGCCTGGAGATGCGCGCTCAAGGAGAGGCTTGCTATGCATCGATTCGAGAGACCTCGCTGCCCTCGCTACGCCCATGAGCCTCGATGCTGCGGTCTTCCGATTGCGGCATCGTCCTCGATCTGGACGAATACCATCAAGTCATTCGCGAACAAGGCCGACGTTATGTCGTGGGCGTGGCTGGCTCGCCTGTGCTGCAACCTTCCTGGGCGTCACAAGCTCGGCAACGCGTTGCCGGCTGCAAGGCGTGGTCCAACAGTTGAAGTGTCGAACGTCCTCAAGCTCACGCTTCCGGCGTGCTGATGCGTCGCTATTTTCGCGGACGGCCGCATCGCGGGCGATATGGTCTTCGACGTGGTGAACCGGTGGATGGGAAGGCGCGATGTCGATGGCAGACATTCTTCGTCAGAAAAACTCGCGGGGTACGCTTTCGAGACGCTTTTTCCCGCTTGCGCGTCGTGGCGTTTCCGTTCTTTCGGACGAGGAACGCTCGGCGCTCGCCGCCCGAAAGGACGGCTGCCGGCTTCTCGTCTGACGAATCGCAGAAGCGCTTCCTCAATCCTCATTCCTATCCGGTGGGGCTTGAGGCGGGGCTGTGGCATCGTCGCGCCTCGATGGCCGCCGCACTGCGCGAATCGGGGCGCGCTGACGGATTGCGCTAGGCCCTTATCGAGCGGCGCCGCAGATTCGGTGTTCGGTGGCCCGGTGCCGTGGCCCTTCGACGCAAAACGGCGCCGCAGGCCTGGCGGTCGGCGGCGCCGTTCGAAAACAGGCAATAAGAAAGAAGAAAATCCCCATGGGGATCTGCGTGTCGAAGGCTTAAAGGCCCAGACGGCGGGCAACTTCTTCGTAAGCTTCTTTCACATTGCCCAGATTGCGGCGGAAGCGGTCTTTGTCCAGCTTTTCACCGCTTCGTCGCATCCCAGATGCGGCAGGTGTCGGGAGACACTTCGTCGGCGAGGACGATCGAATCTTGAAGCGTCCGAACTCGAGCTTGAAATCGACGAGCGTAAGCTCGTGCTCCAGGAAAAAGCCGCTGAGGGCCTTGTCGATTTCCAGGGCAAGCTCCACGATGCGTCGAACTCGGATTCGTCGACCAGTTCCAAAGCAAGCGTCGTGGCCCGAAACCATCGGGTCGTCGAGTTCGTCGTTTTTCAGATGGAACTCGATGCCGGCCTGGAAAGGCTGTCCTTCCGTCATACCGAGGCGCTTCGAGAAGCTTCCTGCCGCGATATTGCGCACCACCACTTCGAGAGGAATCATCTCGGCATGCCTCACCACGGCGTTTCGCTCGTCTATCTCGTTTACGAAATGAGTTGGGATGCCCTGGTCGTTCAAAAAAGCGAAGATGCGATTGGAGATGCGGTTGTTCAAAAGGCCCTTGCCTTCGATGGTCTCCTTGCGCTTTCCGTTCAGCGCCGTGGCGTCATCTTTATATTCGATGACCAGTTCGTCGGGTGCATCAGTCGTCCATACCTTTTTCGCCTTGCCTTCGTAGAGCATTTCTTTTTTTGCTGGGGTTTTCATCATCGGTTTTTCTCTCCTAGCTTGGTTTCGAAACGGTTCTTCTTCGTGTTGGCGGGGATGGGGGTGGGGTAGTTTCCGTCGAAGCATGCGCGGCAGCATCCCTTGCCGCCCGTGATCGCGTCAAGCGATTCTATGGGGAGATAGCCAAGCGAATCGGCCCCTATGATCTGCGCGATTTCTTCTGCGGTACGCCCGCGCGCGACCAGGTTCTCCTCGGAATCGACGTCGGTTCCGTAATAGCACGCGTGTAGGAAAGGCGGCGCCGAGATGCGCAGGTGCACTTCGGCGGCTCCCGCTTCCCGCAAGAGGGCGACGATGCGTGCGCTGGTGGTTCCGCGAACGATTGAGTCGTCGACGAGCACGACGCGCTTGCCGCGCACGGTCTCGGCGATAGCGCTCAGCTTGATGCGTACCTTGTCGAGGCGTTCGTCCTGCGACGGCGCGATAAAGGTTCGTCCTACGTATTTGTTCTTGATGAGTCCCATGCGGTAGGCGATGCCCGATTCCTCGCCATCCCAGCGCGGCGTCGAGCCCCGAGTCGGGGACGCCTACGACGACGTCGGCTTCGACTGATGCGTCCTGCCAGGATGCGCCCCGACTCGACGCGGGCCGAATGCACGCAAACGCCGTCGATGACCGAATCGGACGGGCAAAGTAGATATGCTCGAACGAGCATATCGTCAGCGGTTTGGTCTTGCAGCGCCTGCGGTCGATTTTTCACGCCGTCCGGTCCGAAGATGACGATTTCTCCCGGTTCATGTGTCGCGCACGAATGTGCACGGCGGCGCTCAGGGCGCAGCTGGAAGCGACGACATAGGCGTCGTCGGGCGTTTTGCCGATGCAAAGCGGGTGGAATCCTTGCGGGTCTCGACGCAGACGAGCTTTTGGGCCGACATGACGATGAGGGAGTATGCGCCTTCGAGGAAGTCCATAGTGCGCGCGAGCGCCTCTTCGATGGAAGGCGCGCTCAGTCGTTCGCGCGTGGCGAGGTAGGCGATCGTCTCCGTATCGCTCGTCGTGTGAAAGATCGCGCCGCTCAGCTCGAGTTCGTCGCGCAGCACATCGGCATTGCTGAGATTGCCGTTGTGCGCTATGGCCATGCTGCCTTTCTGATGGTTCACTTCAAGCGGTTGGCAGTTGCTTCGGTTGCCGGCTCCGGTGGTGGCGTAGCGGACATGGCCGATGGCGATGCTGCATGGCGGGAATGCCTTGAGGACCCGGCCGAAAAGACGTCGCCTACAAGCCCTAGGTCTTTGTGCGAGACGAAGACCCCGTCGTCGTTGCAGACTATGCCGCAGCTTTCTTGGCCTCGGTGCTGCAGCGCGTGCAGGCCGTAGCAGACCGTGTTGGCGGCGTCTATCGGCCGAGGCGAGAACAGGCCGAATACGCCGCATTCTTCATGGATGCTCATTCGTTTCCTCCTTGCGAGCGCTCGAGCGCTGCGTGGACGAGGCCCATGAACAGCGGATGTGGGCGATTGGGACGACTTTTGAATTCGGGGTGGAATTGTACGCCGACGTAGAACGGGTGCTCGGGTGCCTCGACGGCCTCGACGAGATTTCCATCGGGGGAGGTGCCGCTTATAACGAGGCCTGCCTGCTGCAGATGCGCGCGCCATTCGTTGGAGAACTCGTAGCGATGGCGGTGCCGTTCGCTGATTTCTTTCGCGTCATAGCAGCGTCGCATCGCGGTGTCTGGTTCGATGACGCAGGGGTATGCGCCCAGGCGCAGCGTGCCTCCCTTGTCGACCGCGTCGCTTTGGCCCGACATGAAGTCGATGACCTTGAAAGGCGACGTACCATCGAATTCCGCCGAGTTCGCATTGACGAGTCCTGCGACATTTCGCGCGAATTCGATGACGGCCACCTGCATGCCAAGGCAGATGCCAAGGAACGGGACGGCGTTTTTCCGGGCGAAACAGGCGGCTGCATCATGCCTTCCACGCCCGCTCCCCGAAGCCGGGGACGATTATCGCGTCGACGCCCCTCAAGGCCTCTTCGGCGCACGCGTCGATTTGTTCGGAGTCGAACCAGGAAAACTCGACGTTCGCCCCGCATTCGACGCCGGCGTGCTTGGCGGCTTCGACCACGGAGAGATAGGCGTCGTGCAGTTCGGTGTATTTTCCGACGATGCCGATGCGGACCGGGTGTTTTTCCGTTCTGCTCCTGTCTATCATCGCCTTCCACTCGCTGAGGTCGGGCTGCGGCGCATCGATGCCGAGCTCGCGGCACACGACGTCGGAAAGCCCCTTGCGCTCGAGCATGAGGGGCGCCTCGTAGAGGTCGGGCAGCGTGAGGTTCTCGATCACGCAGTCTCGCTTGACGTTGCAGAACAAGGATATCTTGCCGAATATCCCTTCGTCGAGGGGGCGGTCGCAGCGCAGGACGATGATGTCGGGGCTGACGCCTAAACCACGCAGTTCCTTGACCGAATGCTGGGTCGGTTTCGATTTATGTTCGTCCGATCCGCTGAGGTACGGCACGAGCGTCACGTGGATGAACAGACTGTCTTGCGGGTCTTCCTCGAGGGATATCTGACGGACGGCCTCGATGAAAGGCTGCGATTCGATGTCGCCTATCGTGCCTCCGATTTCGGTGATGACGACGTCGGCGTCGGTCTTGCGGCCGCGTTGCGGACGAATTCCTTGATTTCGTTGGTGACATGGGGATGACTTGCACCGTTGACCCGAGATATTCGCCGCGACGTTCTTTGTTCAAAACGTTCCAGTACACTTTGCCCGCCGTCAGGTTCGAGTATCTGTTCAGGTTCTCGTCTATGAATCGCTCGTAATGGCCGAGGTCGAGGTCGGTTTCGGAGCCGTCCTCGGTGACGAAGACTTCGCCGTGCTGATACGGGCTCATGGTTCCCGGGTCCACGTTGATGTAGGGGTCGAGCTTTTGCGCCGTCACTTTGAGTCCTCGTGCTTTGAGCAGGCGCCCGAGGGCGGCGGCGGTGATGCCTTTGCCGAGACCCGACACCACGCCGCCGGTAACGAAGATGTATTTCGTCATGTTCGCTCCTACTGCACGCTGAAAAGCAGGTCGCCGTATACGGGGAAGGGCCAGAATTTCTTGGACACCACGGTTTCGGCTTCGTCGCAGACGCTGCGCAGGTCGCTCATGGCCGGAATCACGCTGTCGCGGATCATGGTTGACTGGGCGATGACATCCGAAGACCCGTCCAAGGCCGACACGGCCGCATCGAGGTCGTCCGTGCGGCGCTCGATTCCATCGAGCAGCTCAGAAAGACGCATGATAGCTTTCGTCTCGTAGGCGCAGGCGCTTGCCGGGCAGGCGCTTTTTTTCGCCGAGCAGGTTTCGGCGAGCTCGCGCGAATAGGAGGCGACAGCCGGCTCTATCTGGGTGCGCGCCATGAACGACATCGTATCGGCTTCTATGCGGACGCTCTTGCAGTAGTTGTCGAGCATGATTTCGGTGCGGGACTCGAGCTCCGCCTTGGAGAAGACCCCGTGGGAGGTGAGCATTCGGACGTTTTTCTCATCGAGCAGATGCGGCATGGCGTCGGGGTGGTGGGATAGTTCGAAAGCCCCCGCTTCTGCGCCTCTTCGATCCATGCGTCGTCGTAGCCGTTTCCGTTGAAGATGATGCGCTTGTGGTCCTTGATGGTTTTGCGAATCATCTCGTGCAGGGTCGTTTCGAAGTCTTCGGCCCGCTCGAGCCTGTCGGCGTATATGCGCAGGCTTTCCGCGACGGCGCTGTTCATCATGATGTTCGCGCAGGCAATGCTGTCGGAGGAGCCGAGCATGCGGAATTCGAACTTGTTGCCGGTGAAGGCGAAGGGGCTGGTTCGGTTGCGGTCGGTGGTGTCGCGGCTGAACTTCGGCAGCACGTCGACGCCGAGCTTCATGAGGGTGTCGCGAGATTCCTGATAGGGCTTGTTCTTTTCGATGGCGTCGAGGATGCCGGAAAGCTCGTCTCCGACGAAGATGGACATGACTGCCGGAGGGGCCTCGTTCGCTCCGAGTCGGTGGTCGTTGCCCGCGGTGGACACCGAAAGGCGCAAGAGGTCCTGGTAGTCGTCGACCGCCTTGATTACGGCGCAGAGGAAAAGCAAGAACTGGGCGTTTTCGTACGGGGTCTTTCCGGGGGAGAGAAGGTTTGCTCCCGTGTCGGTTCCGATGGACCAGTTGTTGTGCTTGCCGCTACCGTTGACGCCGGCGAATGGCTTTTCGTGCAGCAGGCAGACCATGCCGTGCTTCAGGGCGACCTTCTGCATGATCTCCATGGTCAGCTGATTGTTGTCGGTCGCCACGTTCACGGTGGTGAAGATGGGCGCGAGCTCGTGCTGCGCCGGCGCCACCTCGTTATGCTCGGTCTTCGCCAGGATTCCAAGCTTCCACAGCTCGCGGTTCAAGTCCTGCATGTACGCGGCCACACGGGGCTTGATAACGCCGAAGTAGTGGTCTTCCATCTCCTGGCCTTTGGGGGAGCGGGCGCCGAAGAGGGTTCGGCCCGTGAAGCGCAGGTCGTATCGTTGGTCGAATAGCCCCTTGTCTATCAGGAAGTACTCCTGCTCGGGCCCGACGTAGGCGCGTACGCATTTCGCTTCGGTATTGCCGAAAAGACGAAGGATGCGCAGAGCCTGGGCGTTCAGCGCGGCCGCAGAGCGCAGAAGCGGCGTCTTTTTGTCGAGAGCTTCTCCGCAGTACGAGCAAAACGCCGTGGGGATGCACAGCGTGTTTCCTTTGATGAATGCGGGCGACGTGGGATCCCATGCCGTATAGCCGCGCGCCTCAAAGGTGGCGCGCAGGCCGCCCGAGGGAAACGAAGATGCGTCGGGTTCGCCTTTCACGAGCTCTTTGCTGGAGAACTCCATGATGGCCCCTCCGTCAGGAGACGGAGCGATGAAGCCGTCGTGCTTCTCAGCGGTTATTCCGGTCAGCGGCTGGAACCAGTGGGTGTAGTGGGTCGCGCCTTTCGAGAGGGCCCAGTCCTTCATGGCCGCGGCAACGGCGTTGGCCACGCCTTCGTCGAGCTGCGCGCCTTCGTCGATCGTCTTTCGCAGGGATTTGTAGACATCGGCCGAAAGCGTCGCCTTCATGCATTTGTCATCGAAGACCATGCTTCCGAAATACTCAGGCACCGACTTCATTGCTGCATCCTTTCTTTGTGGCCGAAGCGCTCTGGGCTAGCGAGCAGGATGATGAGCCTGCAGGCCGAACGGGCGATGGTCGGCCGGCCGTATTCAACGGATGCACACTATAGGTTCAACAAGGGTTTTCCCGCCTGCACGAGACAGACATTTTTCAAAGTCGAATCACGGTCGAAACATGTTCGAAAACTGCAGGATCGCTCTGTGTCCTTCTCGTTACGAGCATGCTTCGACTGTGAAAACAACCGCGTTTTTCGTCGCGGGCGAATCTGTCGAATACGAAAATGCCGCCAGTGCACGCAAGCGGGGCGGCCGCGCTGCTTGCGATCGCGTCCGCGCTGTACGTTTGCGGCACGGGCGCTGTTCGGCGAATCGGCCCGCGCCGCAGCTCTCGTCCATCTTGGCGCGGGATCGTGGGGCACGCTCGATTCGTTCTGGCAGAGAGGAGCGGCATGGAAAAAGAAGGAAACATCCGCATCCCTTCCGGATGCGCTATAGCGGCGGCCATCTCAAGGGAGGGCCGCCGCTTTCGGGGGCAGGCTCATCGACGCCATGCGTCCCATGCATCGATCGCTCGAACGGTCTCGGCGGCGGATTCGCGGGGTACGGCATCTATCCCGAATACCGCGATTTCTACGCCCTGCATATGTTCTTCTTCGACAACCGAAGCGCCCGCAAATCGTTCGAGGCGTATCTGAAAGTGCGCTGATCGTGGAGTCGCAGCGTATGCCTACAAGAACCATTCCGCAGATTTCCGACGAACCGGTCATCTGGCGCTATTTCGTCGACCCCTTGCGCTCCCTGCTTGCCTCCGATGCAGCTTGACGAGCGCGAGTTCGTGGCCCGCATGGTCATGGACGTGAACGCGAACATGCCGGGATGCTACGTTTTCTCGAGCGGCAAGAACATGGGCGTGTTCAAGGCGGTCGGCTACCCCGAGGACGTAGGCGAATTCTACAGGATCGACGAATACCGCGGCTATTCATGGACCGCCCATGGGCGCTATCCCACCAACACGCCGGGATGGTGGGGCGGCGCGCATCCGTTCTCGCTGCTCGACTTTTCCGTGGTGCACAACGGGGAAATATCGTCTTACGACGCCAATCGTCGTTTCATAGAGATGTTTGGGTACCAGTGCACGCTGCAGACGGACACCGAGGTCATCACCTACCTTTTCGACTATCTGATTCGAAAGAAGGGGCTCGTTCTCGAGGAGGCGGCTGCGGTGGTCGCCGCCCCGTTCTGGGAAGCTATCGAATCCGATCGCGATGCCGAGCGCGGGAGGCTCGCGGCGTATCTGCGCACCGTGTTTCCGAGCCTGCTGGTGACGGGGCCGTTTTCCATCGTGGTCGGATTCGACGGGGGACTCATGGCCCTCAACGACCGATTGAAGCTTCGTTCGATGGCGGTGGGGGAGAAAGGCGACATGGCCTACATCGCAAGCGAAGAGGCGGCCATCCGCGCAATGGAGCCGACGGCCGAAAACATCTGGGCTCCTGCCGGCGGACAGCCGGTGGTGTTTACGGTTCGAAAGGAGAGCCCCTATGGGAATTGATTACTCGTATCCTCTCTTTGAGGTGGTTCGCAACGAATCTTGCTGCACGAACTGTCGCGTATGCGAGAAGCAGTGCGCAAACGGGGTTCATCGTTTTTCCGAGCAGAGCGCGACGATGGAATGCGACGAGCGGCTGTGCGTGAACTGCCAGCGATGCGCGGCTTTCTGCCCCGAGGATGCATTGAGAATCTATCGGGCTCCCGAAGGCCTGCGCGCGGGCGGTGCCAACTGGCCGTCTTCCTTGATGGAGGAGACGTACAAACAGGCGGCGACAGGCGGTGTGCTTCTTTCCTCCATGGGCTCGCCCGCTGCGCAGCCGGTGTATTGGGACAAGCTCTTGGTTAATGCCTCGCAGGTCACCAATCCCCCCATCGATCCTTTGCGCGAGCCCATGGAGACGCGCGTGTCGTTGGGGCGCACGCCGCGTTCCATAAAGCGCGACGATCAGGGCAGGATTGTATGCGAAATGCCCCCTCACGTGACGCTTTCCATGCCGGTGATGTTTTCCGCCATGAGCTATGGCGCCATCAGCTACAACGCCCACGAAGCGCTGGCGCGGGCGGCCGAAGAGCTGGGAATCCTTTATAACACCGGAGAAGGCGGGCTGCATCAGGACCTGTATCGCTACGGTTCGAACACGATGGTGCAGGTCGCCTCCGGACGCTTCGGCGTGTACGAGGGGTATCTCAAGGCCGGCGTCGCCATTGAGATCAAGATGGGCCAGGGCGCAAAGCCGGGAATCGGGGGACACTTGCCGGGCGCGAAAATCGTGGGCGACGTGTCGAGGACCAGGATGGTTCCCGAAGGCTCGGACGCCATATCCCCGGCGCCTCATCACGACATCTATTCCATCGAAGACCTCAGGCAGCTGGTGTATTCGCTTAAGGAGGCGACGGATTACGAGAAGCCGGTCTTCGTCAAGGTCGCGGCGGTGCACAATATCGCCGCCATCGCAAGCGGCATCGCGCGCAGCGGCGCGGACGGCATCGTCATCGACGGTTTTCGCGGCGGGACCGGCGCGGCTCCCACGAGGATTCGCGACAACGTGGGCATTCCCATCGAGCTCGCACTTGCCTCGGTCGACCAGCGTCTTCGTGACGAAGGCATTCGCAACGAAGTGTCCCTGATCGTGAGCGGAAGCATTCGCAGCTCTGCAGATGTCGTCAAGGCCGTCGCTCTCGGGGCTGACGCATGCGGGGTCGCCACGGCTCCGCTGCTTGCTTTGGGCTGTCATCTGTGCCGAGCCTGCAGGACGGGCGTGTGCAACTGGGGCATCGCCACGCAGGACCCCTCCTTGGAAAAGAGATTGAATCCCGACCGGGGAGCGCAGCGGCTGGTGAATCTCATGCACGCCTGGCAGCGCGAGATCATGGAATTCATGGGGGCGATGGGCATCAACTCCATCGAGGCGTTGCGCGGCAATCGTCTCATGCTGCGCGGCGTGGGCTCAGCAGTCGCGAGCTGCCATACTCGGCGTGGCTCATCGGGAGAGTAGCGGGCTTTCGTCGCATTTCGGCAATCGCGTCTCGCGTGCGGCGGGGCACTTCGCGTGCTGGGGCGCCAGAGGAAGGCGACATTAACGAGGAAGGGTCTGGACCATGAAGGTTATCGAGGCGAACGGCCTTGACGGCAGGGCTTTGAACGCTTTGCTGAGAGAGAACAAAGAAGGCTGCATAGTGAAAGGATGCCTCGGACAGCGTTTTCTCGCGGCGGGCATGGAGCAAGGCGTATTCGAGATGGAAGGCATTCCTGGCAACGCGCTGGGGTCGTATCTCAACGGCGCCACGGTGGTCGTGCGGGGCAATGCCCAAGATGCGGTGGGCGATACCATGAACGACGGCGAGATCGTGGTTCACGGTAGCATCGGCGACGCCGTCGGCTACGCCATGCGCGGAGGCGGGATATTCGTCGAGAGAGACGCGGCTATCGCGCAGGCATTCATATGAAGGAATTCGAGGAAAAGGTGCCGAGTCTGGTTATCGGCGGTGTCGCCGGCAGCTTTCTGGGGGAATACCAGGCGGGCGGCATCATTATCGTGCTCGGTATCGGCGCGCACGGAAGGCGGATCGTGGGGGATTTTCCCTGCGCGGGCATGCACGGAGGCGAGATGTATCTGCGCGGGGCTTGCGAGGGCGTGACGTTTCCCGAACAAGTGAGCGCGCGAGCCGTCGGAAAAGACGAGCTCGATCGCATCGAAGGTCTTGTGCGGGAGTTCTGCGATCGATTCGGCTACGATGAGGGCTTTCTGCTCGAGGGCCCCTTCGTCAAGGTCGTCCCGAATACGAACAACCCCTATCGGCAGATGTACGTGGGAAACTAGCCCTGCGTTTCGGCAGTATGTGGTGGTGCTGCAGTTTCTTCGGCAACGGCGCCATGCTGCACTACAATATGTCGAAGGAATCAATGCGCGCCGCTCGCCTCGGCGCGGCGCAAGACAGGGGTGCCATGATAAAGCTTCTCACCGACTCGGTCGCATCCATTCCTGCACAGGATGCCAGGGATGCGGGAATAGACGTCATATCCCTTTACGTCAACGACGGTGGCGTCGAATACGCTGACGCGACCATGGATTTAGATGCGTTCTACTCAGACCTTCCCTCCAAGGTCGATAACATCCCCACGTCTTCGCAGCCTTCGCAGCACGAATTCGAGGAGTACTTCGAACGTGCCGCCGCTGCGGGAGACGAGGTGCTCGGCGTGTTCATCTCTTCGAAGCTTTCCGGCACCTTCGACGGCGCATTGCGCGCGGCGCGCGCTGTCCATGCCCGCAATATCGGGTTTAAAGCGTCTTTCGTCAATACCT
>JBKTHK010000021.1:0-27878 GCA_047240885.1 Slackia sp.
CTCCCTGTGATTGCCCGCGAGAAAACGCTCGATGCGCGCAACGTTCTGGCGATATTCATCCGGCGTGATCCACCCGCAGCAGGCGCCAGGTCCTAGCCCCACATGGGCGTCAAAGCACGGGCGACTCCCCGCCTCGGAAAGAAACGCCTCGAGCGATCCAGCGTCGAGCCTGCGCTTGAGCCTGCGCCACTCCGCGCATTTGGACGCGCAGACGGGAACGACCTTGCGCGCGATATCCACCAGATCGCGCGCCGCGCGACTATCGGTGTACGGCCCGAAATAGCGCGTCCCCGCTACGTGCTTTTCGCGCGTGTATTTAATTGCCGGAAACACGTCCCCTTTGGTGATTGCAATGAACGGATAGCTTTTGTCGTCTTTGAAGTCGGCGTTGAAAAACGGCGCGTACTGACTGATGAGATTCTTCTCGAGCACGAGCGATTCGTGCTCGTTTTCGACCACGATGTACTCGAACGAATCAATCTGCTCGAGCATGAGCGGAATCTTGGCGCGCTCATCTTGCCCCATGACGTACTGCTTCATGCGGGCGCGCAGCTGCTTGGCCTTGCCCACATAGATGACCTGGCCGTCTTTATCTTTCCAAAGATACACGCCCGGCAGCGTTGGAACACTGGCGAGTTCTTTCTTTATTTCCTGTATGCGAGTCTCGTTTTTCATGCCTGCAAGTATACGGCACGCAAAACCCTCCGCCCGAGGCGGCTACATGAATGCGTGAAAGAACTCTATAAGCACGGGAACGAAAGCCGAGCAGATCACGCCGTTAACAACCGAAAGAACCACGGTTTCGCCGTTGGTGCAGCGAATCATCATGGGAAGCGTAGTGTCTTCGCTCGTGGCCCCCGCCGGCGCGATGCAGGTGGGGTAGTTCAGATGCTTCGCAATCCAAGGAATGGTGAAAAACGATATAAGCTCGCGCAACAGGTTGGAAAGAAACGTGATGCTTCCGATCTGAGCGCCTGCGATACCCGTAAGCATGACGCCGGAGAGACTGTACCATCCAAGGCCCGACGCTATAGCCGCGCCCGTCGGAAGGGAAAGCCCGCAAAGAAGCGCCGCGACCAGGCCGCCTGCGATAGAACCCACGATGATGCCGGCAGGAATGATAAGCACGCGCACGTGGTATTCCTTCACCTTGCCCACGAGGCCTTTGCTGCCTCCTACGCTGATTCCCACAAAGAACATCAAGGCCGTGAGAATCCAGTCAGAATGGGCGACAAGCGCATCAATCGCGGCGAAGCCGATATGCGACAGACCGTAGGCGACGCCTGCGACGAGAGAACCGACAGCCATGACAATCATGACGACTTCTCCGCCGGCGGCATCGACCTCGTTGCGGGCGGCGGCATGAGCGGCGTCCTCCTTGTGGCGCCTGGTGATATCGGACATGAACGCGCGCGAAAGGGCGTAGACGGCGGCAACCGAAAACGCGATGGGCAGCACGGCGAAGGCGAGACTGCTCAAGCCGAGCGAGGCAAGTTCGTCGAGAAACGAATCACGCCCCCCAAGCATAGCCCCCATGGAAAAGATCAGCAGACCCGTCGAAACGAGCGTAAGCTTTTCATTCACACCCTTCAGCGACGAGGGAAACGCAAAAGCGCCCACCAGCACGCCGACGCACATAACGAGGATGATTTCCACGGAACTCCTTTCAACACGAAAGCGCTATTGTACGACGAAGCGTCCTTGAAGCGCACGTAAATCGAAAGATGACGATTGCGCAACGTTGTGGCACGAGCCCCTCCTCCCCCGCATCGGAAGGGAGACAATGCTTTGAATCGCCGCCGCAAAGCGGCGTGCCGCATGCCGAACCGAGGCAAGGAGCCCGGTTCTTCGCGCGAAACGCAGGCCCGCAGCAAGCAGCAGAAGGAGCGCCATGACGCCGAAGGAACCAACACCACCATCGCCCTACGCCGACATACGGACCGTGGGCATCCCCCGCGCGCTCATGTTCTACCGCTACGAAACGCTGTGGACTTCGTTTTTCGAAGCCATCGGCGTGCGCGTCGTGACAAGCGAACCGTCCGAGCGCGCGATGCTCGAACGGGGAGACGCTCTTTCCATGGACGAATGCTGCCTCGCCTCGAAGCTCTACATGGGCCATGCGGACTCTCTCATGAACGCATGCGACGCGATCTTCGTGCCAAGCCTTGCGAACCTCGGCCGTTTCAAAAGCTTCTGCACCAAGTTCCAGGCGCTACCCGACTTGGTACGCAACACCTTCTGCGACACGCCGCCGCGCATCGTGTCCTGCCTTATAGAGGAACAGGAGTCCTCCACGTCGATGCAAGACGCCTTCATTGAGATGGGCATGAAATTCGGATGCACGAAGCACGACGCGAAGCAGGCCTGGAAAGAAGCGCGCAAAGCCTCGAAAAACGAGCGCAAGAACACAGAGCGCGCCCTCGACGCGAAGCTCGACGAGCTGCGCCGCCGAAAGAAGAAGACCGATGCATCCAGGGGCGAAAAAGCCCCGCTCGCCATCCTGATGGTCGCTCATCCCTATGTGGCGAAAGACCCCCTCATGGGAAAAGGCGTCGTCGACGCGCTTGAGGAGCTCGGCGCAACCGTGTTATTCGCCCAAGATTTCGACCGAGAAAAGGCCCTCGAAAAGAGCTTCGAATTCTCCGCAACCCTTCCCTGGATCGTGAACCGTGAGCTGATCGGGACACTTCTCTGCCTGCATCAAGACATCGACGGCGTCGTCTTGGTCAGCGCGTTTCCCTGCGGCCCCGACTCCATGACCAACGACGCCGTGGCCCGCTGCATCAAGGGCAAGCCCATGCTCTCGCTGACCGTCGACGCGCAAAGCGGCACGGCGGGCCTCGAGACCCGTATAGAAAGCTTTATCGACATCCTCACCTACCAGCGAGAAGGAGGCTACCTGCGATGACCGCCCCGAAAGATTGCGCGACGGACGCGAGCACGCCCGTACGCGGAACGACCCCTGCCCCTTCGCGCCGCGAATCTCCTCGGAGACACGCCGATGCCCTCGACACGCTCGGCCGTCGCTACGACGAAGGCCCGCGGGCAAGCGCGTCCGTGCGCAAACAGGACGGCCGCCCCGCCCGACTCGTGGCAAAGCGCGAGCGTCGCAAGCGGAAGCGCCATGCGAAGACGCGCGTCGCGTTTTTCCGCTACAGCTACTACGATATAGCCTTCCGATTCTTCGTAGAGCACGTCCTCAACGCCGAGTTCGTCTGCCTGCCCGAAGCGAATAGGCAGACCCTCGAGCGAGGCGCCGCGCAAAGCAACGACTTCGTCTGCGCGCCTTCAAGCACATCCTCGGCAACTACATGGAGGCCCTCGATGCCGGCGCGGACGTGCTGGTCCAGTTCACGGGACCCTGCCGCCTGGGATATTACGGAGAGCTTCAGGAATCCATCCTGCGTGACATGGGCTACGAGTTCGAGATGCTCAACTTCGCCGCCATAGCGGGCCGGCCTCTCAAGGAATACGTGAGCACGTGCAAGAAAATCGTCAACCCCGATTTGTCCGTCGCCGACGGCATCAAGGGCATGCTCGTCGCATTCAAGATGATCGAATGCCTCGATGCCTACAACGACCGCTATCTCGAACGCGCGGGATTCGGCGAAAGAGCAGACGTCGATAAGGCGCGCGCCGCCTTCTTCGAGCGCATGGGGCAAGCGACCACACGCCACGAGGTCGAGGCGGCCTTTCAGGCAGGCATCGAGGACCTTGAGGCCACAACGGAGCCTTTGCCCGAAAGCCCGATCCGCATCGGCATCGTGGGCGAGTATTTCACCGCCGTCGACCCGCAGAGCAACCTCGACGTCGAACGGAAGCTGCTCGACATGAAGGTAAGCCTCGCGCGCGCCATGAACATCACAAACCGCAACATCCGCTACAACGAACCCGAACTACGCCGCGAAGTGGCGGAATATGTCGAATACGACACCGGCCCCACCTCACACTGACCATCGCCGCCGCGAAGCGCTATGCCGAAGAAGGATTCGACGGCATCGTGCACCTCAAATCGTCAGGATGCACGCCCGAAATCGACTGCATGCCGGTGCTTCAACGCATCAGCCGAGACTACCGCATGCCCGTTTTGTTCCTCAGCTACGATTCGCAGACGAGCGACACGGGGCTCGACACGCGTCTTGAAGCGTTCTACGACATGATTGCCATGAGAAAGGCAGCCCGATGAGCAACCAAACCGCACCCGCATCACCCCGCCGCGCATTCCTCGGCGTTGACACGGGGTCCATCTCCACCAAAGGCGTCATCATAGACGAAGACCGTTCGATCATCGCACGGACGTATCTTTGGACCGAAGGCGACCCCTCCCAGGCCGCACGCCGCGTAGTCGCAGACCTTGCGCGCCAGATAGACCGAGAGCAAATTGAAATCGCCGCCGTGGGAACCACGGGAAGCGCACGGCGCCTGGTAGGGGCGATGCTCGGCGCACAGGTGGTGAAAAACGAAATCACCGCGCACGCGGTCGGAACGACATATCTGCACCCCAACGTGCGCACCATCCTCGAGATCGGCGGCCAGGATTCGAAGATCATCTGCGTGGAAGACGGCGTCGCCGTGGACTATGCCATGAATACGCTGTGTGCCGCAGGGACGGGGTCGTTTCTCTCGAGCCAGGCCCACAGGCTCGGCGTGGAGGTCGAGGAGTTCGGAGAAATCGCCCTGCGCTCTAACAACCCCGCCAACATCGCTGCCCGATGTACCGTGTTCGCCGAAAGCGATCTGGTCCACAAGATTCAGATGGGCTACGCGCGCGAAGACGTTATCGCCGGACTGTGCAAGGCCGTGGCAACCAACTACCTCAACAACGTCGGCAAGGGCAAGAAGATCAACGCACCCGTCGTCTTCCAGGGCGGCGTGAGCAAAAACGTCGGCGTCGTGCACTTCTTCGAGGAGGCGCTCGGATGCGAGGTTGTCGTCGATGCCGACGGCCACCTCATGGGCGCATTCGGCGCGGCGCTGCTAGCAGCGGGCACGCCAGAACAGGACCTGCCCGTTTGAATTCGACATAGACGATTTCGAATTCAAAACCCGCGAGGTCATTTGTCAAAAATGCCCCAACCATTGCGAAATCGTCTGCGTCTACCGCGACGACGACCTCATAGACTCATGGGGCAACCGATGCGATAAAGGCGCACTGAAAGCAAAAAAGAAATAACGAGAGCAGATCGAAGCGCATGCGTGCTCCGTATGGTGGTATGATGCATCAATACCGAACACATGTACGTGTTTAGCCGTGCAGGCGGCCTAGACACCCGAGCACAAAGGAGCGCCATGCGTCTTCTGCACATCTCTGACCTGCATATCGGAAAACAGGTCAACGAATTTCCCATGCTCGACGACCAGCGCTTCATGCTCGAGCGCATCCTCGACATCATCCGCACCCGTAAGATAGACGCTCTGCTCATCGCAGGCGATATCTACGACCGATCCGCCCCGAGCGCAGACGCAGTGGCATGCGTCGACTGGTTCCTGTCCGCCGTCGCAAAGACGGGCGCCGCATGCATCGCCATTCCGGGCAACCACGATTCGGCCGAACGCGTGGCCTACGCATCGGGTCTACTCGCGAAAAACGGCATCCATCTTGCGCCGGCATACAACGGCAAAATTGCGCACGTCAGCCTCGAAGACGAGCACGGCCCCGTCATATTCTGGCTTTTCCCCTTCTTGAAGCCCGCCCTCGTACGCCCGTTCTTTCCCGATGAAGAAATCGCCACCTACACCGACGCCCTGCGCCTCGTTGTCGATTCCTGCCCCCTCGATTCCAACATGCGCAACGTGGCGCTGACCCACCAGTTCGTCACATACGGAGGAACCCAGCCCGACCGAACCGATTCCGAGCTTTCGCTCGGAGGCGTAGACAACGTGGACGTAAGCGCCTTCGATGCGTTCGACTACGTGGCCATCGGCCATGTCCATCGGCCCCAGCGCATCGGACGCGACACCGCGCGTTACAGCGGAAGCCTCCTGAAATATTCCGCCTCTGAAGTCGATTATCCGAAATCCGCCCCCCTCATCACGCTCGGGGCGAAGGGATCGGTAGATATAGAGCTCATCCCCCTTGAGCCCCTTCGCGATATGCGCCAAGTCCGCGGCCCTTTGACGGAGCTCGTGTCCGACGAAACGACCGCCGATCTTTCGCAGAGCGACCGAGAAGATTACCTGCACGTCATGCTCACCGACGCATTCCCCCCCGTCGATGCGCTTTCTACGCTTCGCAGCGTCTATAAAAACGTCATGAGCATCTCCTACGACAACATACACCCTGAAAACAATGCGGCCCATGATACCGAGGAGGAAAACGACCTCGAGAGTCTTTCCCCCATCGAGCTGTTCGCCCGGTTCTACGAAGCCCAGAACGGAAAACCCCTGACGCAAGTCCAAAGCAAGCTCGCCGCCGACGCGCTCGAGAACAACGAGGAGGATCGATGAGACCCGTCAAGCTCACCATGAACGCATTCGGTCCCTACGCCAAAACGGCCGAGATAGACTTCACCAGGTTCAAAGACCACGGGCTCTACCTCATCACGGGCGATACGGGCGCAGGCAAGACCACCATCTTCGACGCCATATCATTCGCCCTATTCGGCTGCGCAAGCGGCGACGACCGCAGCACGAAGACGCTTCGAAGCGACTTCGCCGACCCTGCGGCGGAAACAAGCGTCGAGCTCGAATTCATCTATCGCGGCTCTTTGTATCGCATATGGCGCTGCCCCGGATACGAGCGCGCCAAAAAACGCGGCGAAGGCACCACGACGCAAGCTCCCGAGGCAGTTCTCGAGCGACCGGGGAAAGCACCCATCACGCGTGTACGCGACGTTGACGCCGCCGTAAAGGAAATACTCGGCATAGACCGAACGCAGTTCGCCCAAATCGTCATGATTGCACAGGGTGATTTCCGCAAACTGCTTTCCGCCGGCACCGACGAACGAAGCAGAATATTTCGCACCCTGTTCGACACGGGAAGGTTCCAGGCGTTCCAGCGACGTCTGGCTGAAGAAAAAAACGCCTTGGAAGCGCAGCACAGATCCATCACGCAGGAAGTGCGCGTTCATGCGGGAAACGCCCGCCTCGAAGCGGAAGCGGCCGAATCGCTCGCAAAGCAGCTTGAACAAGATACCCTTCAGGCGAATTGGCTGAAGGGCATCTTGGAAGAAGCGGTCGTTCGCGACAGAGAGCGCTATGCCGCACAGAAAACGTGCGTCGATGCCGCTAAAAACCGCAGAGACGCCGCACTTTCCGCCGCAGACGGCCTCGCCCGCCTCGATGCCCTCAAAACGAAAAAGACCTCGGTGGACCAGCGAGTGAACAGCCTCGAGTCCGCCGCCGCGCACGCGCGCCGAAAGCTCGACGAGCATATCTTGGGCCAAAGCGCCCGAGACAGCCTCGCGAGCCGCACAGCCGTCGAGCAAAGCGAACTGCCACTCTACGAGAAGCTCGAAAAAGATATCCGACACGCCAAAAACCTGCATGCCGAAGCGCAGGCGGCAGCCTCGAAAGCGAAAGCCGCGCTGAAGCGCGAGACGGACCTTAAAGGCCAACAGAGCCGCGCAGCGCGAACCATAGTCAACCTGGCCCATGCAGAAAAGGCCTATGCGGACGCGCGCCTCGCATGTAAGAGCGCAGAAGAAGCGCTTGAAAGCACGGTTGCCCACATTGCGGCCTGGCAATCCATGGAGAAAACCGAAAAACAGGCGGCACAGGCCGAAGCAGAATCGGAGAAGCAGCAGCGCGACGCACAGGCCTCCGAGGCACAGCGAGTACAAGCGGCCAAAACCATCGAAGAAGCTGAAAGTCTTCGGGCCGCCCTCTCAGACGCGCCCGAGCGCATTGCCCGATACGAGGCACGCACGCGCGAAATCGAAGATTCCCTCAAACGCCTTCAGGCCGCAGCGCACGCCGAAGAACGCGCCGAAAAAGCCTGCGAGGACGCGTGCCAAAATGCTCGACAGACGCTCGAAAACTACGAAGGCCAAGGCCTCCGACGAGGCGCACCACGCATTCCCAAGCTCAATCCCTCTATCTCGACGGGCAAGCGGGGCTGCTCGCATCTGGCCTTGCGCCGGGAACCCCCTGCCCCGTCTGCGGCTCCAGCGAACATCCACGCCCCGCCACGGCGCCCCTTTCCACCCCTTCAAAAGAACAGGTGGAAGCGCTTCAGCACGCTTGGACGAAGGCGACGAAGGAAGCGGAAGAGGCTTCGCGGCGCTCATCGGCAGCGCAGGCCGTCGTACAAGAAAAGAAAGAGGCGCTTAAGGCCGTCATAGAGGCCGAAGGTCCTCGCGAGCAGCGGATAGCGCGCCGCAGCCAGGAACAAGAAGACCTTGCCGACACTCGGGCAAAGCTCGCCACGGCAACCGAAGATTCCGCGAAACTAAAAAAGGCGATCGAGCTGCTGCATGCGGCGCAACAACGCCATAAGGCAGCAGACGAGCAGGCAAGACTTCATGCACGTCAGGCCGCAAGCGCCCTTGCCGAAGCCGAGCGCTACAGCGCAACAGCTCGCACGCGGCGCGAGGCCATCCCGTACAAAAACGCACAAGAGCTCGAAAAGAAGCACGCCGAAACACAGCGGGCCTCTGAAACGGCGCGAGCGGCTCTTACTCGCGCACAAGCCGACGCACAAACGCTGCAGAAGGCCCGAGATGACGAACGGCGTGCATCCGAACTGCTCGTGCAAGCGCAGTCGGAAGGCGCCGAGGCTAGAAGGCGCGAAGCCGCGCTTCTCGCGCAGGCTGAGTCGGCCGACTCCTCCGTCTCCTCGGCCCGTGCACGCCTGAAATACGAAAACAAGGAACAAGCGCTACGCGCAATACAGGATGCGCAGAAGCAGATTGACCTCTTCGACGCGACCCTTGCAAGAATCCGAACATCCCTAGGCGAATCGGAAAAGGAGCTCGCGGCGGCACGGGGCGAGGCGGACACGCTCGCCCGTTCGATACGCGAGGCCCCTTCCAACGAGAAAGAACAGGATGAAGAAGAGCAGCGCAATGCGCACGATACGCTCGAACGCGAAGAGCGAAGCCTCGCGGAAATCAGCGCGGCTCTCTCTGCAAACGAAAAAACGCTCGAGCAGGTACGCCTCCTGGCAAAAAAGGCCAGGGCTGTCGAGGAGCGTTACGGAGAAGTGGCAACGCTGGCCGACACCGCCAACGGCAGGCTCGTAGGAAAAGACAAAATCGCATTCGAGACGTACGTACAGAGCATGTATTTCGACCGCATGATAGCGGCGGCAAACCGCCGGTTGCGCGCCATGACGAACGAACGCTACAAGCTTGTCAGAAGACGGGCCGCCATCACGAAAAGCGGACAGAGCGGGCTCGACCTCGACGTCATGGACGCCTACACCGGCAAAATGCGCGATGCATCCTCTCTTTCCGGCGGAGAATCCTTCAAGGCGGCCCTCGCACTCGCCTTGGGGCTTTCAGATGTCGTGCAGGCGCATGCCGGGGGCGTGCAGCTTGACACGATGTTCATAGACGAAGGGTCTGGCTCACTCGACCAGGAATCGCTGCAGCTTGCCGTCAAAACCCTGACCGAGCTTTCCGGAGGAGACAAGCTCATCGGCATCATTAGCCATGTAGACGAACTCAAAGAGAGCATCGACCGCAAAATCGTCGTCAAGCGCGGCCGCAATGGCTCGTCCGTCTCCATTGAAGCGTAACGTTTTACGCGCACACGCTCGAAGGTGCGAAAGCCGATGACGGCCGGCGCTTACCGCAGCATAGCAGCCGTCATCGGCGAAGGGCATCAAGCAGCTCTTTCATCTCGCGCTGCACCGCATGCTCAACGTTCGTGCCAATGACCCTTTTCGCAATCTCCTTCACCGCATAGCGGGCGTTTCCCATAGCGCACGACTCCCCCACCATGCGAAGAATTTCGTAATCGTTCATCGAGTCACCGAACGCCATCACCTCGTCGGGCTTCACGCCGTGCGCGAGCATGACCTGCTCGATGCCTGTGGCCTTTGAAACTCCGCGCTGCATGACGTCGATCCAGTTCGAGCCAGACGGCGCGAAAACGAAATCGTCATCGAGCTCTCGGGAGAGCACGTACGCCATATCCATGAGCTCATGGTCGCAGAATATCGATGCCTTCACGATTGACGTGCTTGCAGGGGGCATATCTTCCATGCGAATGGGATTGGGGAGGTCCTTGTCGAATTCCGCCTTGTAGCAGGAGGGGTCGTCGAGCAGATAGCTGTTCGTGCGATCGAACACCACCAGATGAAGACAGCTGAAACGCCTTGCCACGGACAGCAACCGTCGAAGCGCCGCGTGCGAGAAGACCTCGCGATAGACCAGGATTCCGTTCACGACCACTTGAGCCACGTTCGACGCGACGAAATCCATCGAAGAGTCAACGGGTCCGAAAAACTCCTGAAGCGTGTCGAAGCGCCTGCCCGATGCGGCGCAGAAGCGAACCCCCACGCTTGCAAGGCCCCGAATCAAATCGAAGGTCTCCTGAGGAACACGCGACCTCTCGTCGAGCAGCGTTCCGTCCATATCCGATGCCACGAGTTTAATCATCGGGCTCTCCTTTCCGCGCGAGCCGGCTCGATGAGACCGAGCCTTCCAGCCGCACTTTGCCTTCGGCTTTTCGCCATCCTAGGAAACGAATCCGAAAAGATCGCAAAGCACCGTGCAAGTTGACGCGGATTTGACGCGGCGCGCACGAAGCGTTCACATTCACCGCACAAGCGAAAGGAACACCTCATGAACGGACGTGTCGTCATCGAGCTCCGGATGAAACGATAACGCCATCTGGTTTCCGTGGCGCACGGCGACAATATCGCCGTGCGCCCGAGCGAGCACCTCAACGCCTTCGCCTACCGCCTCGATGCGCGGAGCGCGCACAAACGTCATCGGAATCTTCCCGCTTTTCGAAGGGTTCTGCCGCATGCAAACAACCCTTCGGTGCGAAAGCTCCCCAGCTGCCTGCCGTTGCTCGCCGCACCCTGATCGGCATAGTCGCAAAGCCCCGAGGAGAGCCGCCCGAGCACGAGCCCGACCCTTTCCCCTCGTCGATCCCCTCCGCAAGCAGGATGGCTCTCGCGCACGTACCAAGAACCGGCATCCCGCCTTCGATGCGGACCTTTAAAGGAGCGAGCATGCCAAGGTCTTCAAGCAGTTTTGCCTGAACCGTGCTTTCGCCGCCAGGAAGAATAAGAGCATCGAACTCCTTGCGCAAATCACCCGCCTCGCGAAGCTCCGTATAACGCACCCCGAGCTTCGCGAGCACGGCTTCATGTTCGGCAAAAGCCCCCTGCAGCGCCAACACGGCCACCCTGGGCGATTCTCCACGCCCGGTCGCGCACATTTCTAGATTCCCCTCTGCGCCATGAGCACGTCTATTTCCTGCTCGTTGATTCCCACCATGGCTTCGCCCAAATCTTCGGAAAGACTCGCTATAAGCCGTGCATCCTCGAAGTGGGTAACGGCCTGCACGATTGCCGCCGCACGCTTGGACGGGTTGCCCGATTTGAAGATTCCCGAACCCACAAACACGCCTTCGGCTCCCAACTGCATCATCAGCGCAGCGTCCGCAGGCGTTGCAATGCCGCCTGCTGCAAAGTTGACCACGGGAAGACGGCCTTCGTCATGCACGCGACGAAGCAAGGCGTAAGGAACGCCCAGGCTTTTCGCGTGCTCGAAAAGCTCGTCATCGGCCATGGCGACAACGCGGCGGACCTCCGCCATCATGGCGCGCATATGGCGAACCGCCTGCACTACGTCGCCCGTACCCGGCTCCCCCTTCGTCCTAATCATGGAAGCGCCTTCCGCTACGCGTCGAAGCGCCTCGCCCAAGTCGCGGGCCCCGCAGACGAACGGCACAGCAAAACGCGTCTTGTCTATATGGTGCACATCATCGGCCGGAGAGAGAACCTCGGACTCGTCCACGTAATCGATGTCGATCGCCTGGAGAACCTGCGCCTCGACGAAATGACCGATGCGGCACTTCGCCATGACGGGAATGGAAACGGCGTCCTGAATGCCTTTGATCATCTTCGGGTCGCTCATGCGGGAAACGCCCCGGCCGCCCGTATATCGGCAGGAATTCGCCGAGGTTAGACCGCGCACGCCCCCTCCGCGATGCGCTTCCTGGGCGACGTAACGTCCATAATCACGCCGCCTTCAACATGCGGGCCAACGAGCGATTCAAGGAGGCCCGTTCCTCTGCGACCGCCCTATCTTCAAAGCAACCCGTGCTCCATAGCATTCTTCCTTCGAACAAACGCCGCGAGGCATACCTTTCAGCTGCGTCGCGGCAAGATTGATGTCGATTCGGCAGGATAGTGCCGTTCTGGCTATGGCGGTATATCCAATTTCATTCTTTTTGATAGAATCAGATTAAGACCAGTTTTCTAATAGATAGAGCCAGTTATGTTGACATACAACCTTGACGAAAGAAACGAAGACCCCCTCTACGTCCGCCTATACAAGTGCATCAGAAAAGATATCGAAGACGGCGTCGTGCATCCCCACGACAGGCTTCCTTCCAAGCGGACGCCCCCCAATCCGGTCGCTCTCGCCGGTTGATACCTATGCCAGCTGGCTAAGGTCTCTCACAGCCCGCCGCAGATTTCGCCTGCACATCCTCTCCAACCACAGTCCCAAAACGTCGCCAGATTTTTGACTTGCGACAGCAGAAATGGCCAACCCGCCGCAAATATAGAGGCCGCGATCTGAAGAGAAACCTTTCACATCAGACTTTACACGTATAATTGAAAATGAGCAATGTAAGCCAGATTGCTTCATCTGGCGTCCCCGAAACGAGATCGACTCCTCTTTAGCGCGGCCAAAACATTGCGACACCCTTTCCTCGAGCCTGTTCAGATTTGGTCCGGCCCAGGATTAAGGCACCAAACGCCTCAGAGGCTTATCGCCTGGCACATCTGCCGGTGCGCGGCCTTGAGGCCGACCCCGACTGCATCGTCGTAGGCGCAGGCGCGCAGGTTCTTTACAACCTCATCATCCAGCTCCTCGAAAGGCCGGAAGCAGTCGCTTTAGAAAACCCAGGCTACGGGCGCCTTGCAAACATCTACGAGACCAACGGAATCCGCATATTCCCCATCCCCCTTGATGCGAAGGGCATTTCCTCCGAAGCCCTTCACGCCTGCGGGGCCGACCTTGCGCATATCACGCCTTCGCACCAATTTCCTACGGGAATCGTCATGCCTCCGAGCAGACGGTACGAGCTTTTGGCCTGGGCCACAGAAAAACCAGGGAGATACATCATCGAAGACGACTACGATTGCGAGTTTCGGCTCGCAGGAAAACCCATCCCCTCTCTTTCGGGAATCGACCGATCCGAGCGCGTCATCTACACGAATACCTTCTCTCAAACGCTCGGTTCGGCCTTCCGCATCGCCTACATGGTGCTTCCCGCGCATCTCGCACGCGTCTATCGCGAACGCATGGGATTCTATTCCTGCACGGTTCCCGCCATCGACCAGATAGTCTGCGCGTTTCATCGAGCAAGGCGATCTCACGTCACATCAACCGAACGAAAACGCGATGCAAGGCAGTGCGCAACGCCCTTATCGAATCCTCCGACTAACGCCTGCAGGCCCTTATCTTCCTTTTCGAAACATAGATTCAGGGCTTCATTTCCTCATGGAGGTGCACACGCAAAGCGAAGCCCTGACCGAAAAACCGTTCTCAGAACGATTTCGCCTCTTGCACCCTTCTTGAAAACGCCATGGTCGAATCTCTCCTGAAGCAAGACGTCGCCGCAAGGTCGCTTTCTTCCTACCAAATTGGAGCCGACGAAGCGCCCGATTCGAGCAGATGCCGCCTCGTCATAAGCTATGCGGGGCTTTCGAAACGCGATGCGCGGGCTGCCGCGGAAGCCATATCGCGCGCACTCGTTTTGTTCCTTTCCTGATGACAAAACACCCCGCATTGTGGCAAACGAAGCATCCTCATACTTAAAGTATGACTTTGACCTGGTATTTTGATACCTCGCATATAAATGAGTAGGCGCTTAAAACCAGAGCAATGCCCTAAATATCGCCGTAAATACTCCCTATTGGGGGATTTCAGGGGCTGTTTTCGAACCTATTATGGCAATCGTTCCGAACGACACCCTTCGGACATGCCCCACGATCGGCTTGCTCTTCCCCATACATACGCAAGCCGACGAATCGGTCCACCAACCTCCTTGCTCGGACCGACGCGGCTCGGCTCGTCTTTCCCCTTTATCTACGAGCCGAAGCCCACAACCGCCCCTTTCCCTTACAGGCGGTAGAAAAGCCTTGGGCGCTTACCACGCCAAGGCGAAGACGCTTCTCTCCTCTCTAGCGTCTTCTTCCCAAAGAGGCCGGGATGCACGCTATGCATCCCGGCCTGTTTTTTACTCTGCCCCTACGAGCTTGCGCGGCGTTCGAGGAAGGGTCCGCGCACTAAACACGATGCCCCTTCTCGATACGTCAACCGAAACGCGCCGAACAATTCGGCCCTACGAACGACGGAACCTCACCATGGCGCGTGCCGTGAAATACGTCACGAGGAAGTACGCGCCGTACACCGACAGGAACGCTGCGACGGCGATTACGCTCATCTGGCCGATATCCATGTATCCGAACACCCTCACTACATCGATCACCACCTGCATGGCACACAGCGTATGCGCGACGCCTAGCACAAGCGGGAAGAGAAAGTAGATGCCGATCTGCTTGAAAAGGGCGCCGCTTATCATGGACTCGGGGGCGCCGAGCTTGGCAAGCAGCTCATAGCGGCGCACATTGTTCGAAGCGTCGGTCAGCTGCTGGATCGCAAGGATTGCTGCACAGGCGATTACCAAAACGAAGCCGATATACATGGCCAGATAGCTCACCACGGCCACAAGGCCTTTGCTCTGCGTACGCACGTCGGACGCCGTCTGCACCATCGTCACCGGCCACGTATTCGTATCCGGAGCGTTTTCTACCTCGTCCATAAAAGCACCGAACGCCTCGGCCTGGCCTGCTTTGCACTGCACGTCGAGCAACGACGAGTAGGGAACCGCGTCAGAAGGGATGCACGAGTCGGGAACCACAAGCACACCAGCCCTTTGGGCCACGCCGGTGGTCTCAAGCGTGTCGCGCGAAATCTCGCTTCTCACGCGCAGATCGCGTCCTTCGTAGGAAAAAACCGGCTGTTTGCTGGCAACCGCTTCGAAATACGGCACGGTCGTGGTGAAGTCGCTCCAAATTAGCGCCTCGTCCTCTCCGAGGGCGACAGGTTCCAATCCTGCAAGCTCGCGCGCATCGTCGAACTGCGAAACGGCCACCACATCGAGAAACGAGTTCGACTCCATATCGGAAGACATGATGCCGGCGCCTACGTGATCGAAAATCGATTCGCCCGAAGCCTGCCTTACGTCGCCGTACGTGATGCCCGACATGTAGAAATCAACCTGGACGCTGCGATCGACAAGGTCGTCCCACGATGCGGCGCCGAGCGCGACGGCGCTGTCGGCAAGTCCAGCGGCCATATCGCGATTGTGCTCTTCGACGAACGCATCGAAACCCTCGGGGACGATTGAGATCATCTCGCCGCTTTCGGGGTCGGGCGTCATATAGCCGGTAATGACGCTTGCGTCATATTTTGTCCCGCTTTCCACCCCCGACGCCATCGCGTTGCAGATGCCAATGCCGCCGCACACGCTGGTGATAGCAAGGAAGAGCGTCAACGAAATCACACTCATCGACACGAACGCGGAATTCACACGCGCAGAAAGCTGGCGCAGGAAGAACATGTTCAAGCCACGCAGGTACAGCGGCCTTATCGTCTGGAAAAGGCGGAGCAGAAACCCGGAGAGCGAATAGAAGAACAGCACGGTTCCCACGCATACCAGAACCGTCGCGCCAATGAACTGCTCATTGACGTTCATGAGGCCGTTGTCCATCAGAAGTTTGTAAGAAACGCCGATGATTACGCACGATGCAACGAAAAGGACGAAGGACAACGGCAGGCTGCGCAGGGTCAGCACCTCGTTCTTCCGATCGCCATGCAGCAAATCGATGAGCTTCGCCTTGAACAGATATCCCGTATTGAGCGCGACCGTGACGAAGAAGATGACCGCGAAGACGGCAATGGTGTAGACGAGCGTTTCCGCGGAGATGGAAAACGCCACGCCTTCCACCGCGGTATCGAACATCGAGGCCGCCACGTTGGAAAGGACCTGGGATATCCCGATGCCCAAGGCAAGCCCCACGACAAGCGAAAGCGCTCCCACGATGCACGTCTCCAGAGCGGAAACCTGAACAAGTCGCTCTTGCGCATGCCGAGCGTCAGATACAAAGCGAATTCCTTGTTGCGCCTCTTGATGAGAAAACGGTTGGCGTAGATGACAAGAAACGCCAGGATGACCGCGATGAACAGCGAGACGCCGGATATGATCACGCCCAAAAGCTCCACCATCTGCCGCGTATCCCCGGAGATGCGCGCGACCGCATCCGACCCGGCAATGGAGTTGAATGCGTAGAACACGGCAATGCCCAGCACCAGCGTGAAAAAGTACACGGCGAAATCCTTCGCCGATTTTCGCACATTGGCGAACGCGAGCTTAGCAAGCATGGTCCGCCTCCGATCCGAGCTGGGTAGTTGCGGCGACGATCTTCGCGAAGAACTGCTCGCGCGTGCCCTGCTCGCGACGCAGCTGGCCCCACAGCTTTCCGTCCTTGATAAAGATGATGCGGCTGCACCAGCTGGCGGTAAAGGCGTCGTGGGTCACCATGACGATCGTCGAGCCCAGTCGGTTGAGAAGCTCGAAGGTCTCCGGCAGCTGCCCGGAAGATTTCGAGTCGAGAGCGCCGGTGGGCTCGTCCGCCAAGACGAGGCTCGGACGCGTAATGACCGCACGAGCCGCGGCGGCGCGCTGCTTCTGTCCTCCGGATATCTGATACGGGTACTTGTCGAGCACCTCGGCGATGGAAAGGCGCGACGCCATGTCTTCCACGCGCGCGGGAATCTCTCTCGAAGGAGCCTTCTGGATGGTGAGCGCAAGGGCGATGTTCTCTCGCACCGTCAACGTGTCAAGCAGGTTCGAATCCTGAAAGACAAACCCCAGCTCGTCGCGGCGAAAACGCGAAAGCTCCTTGGAGGAAAGCGTCGTTATATCACGTCCCGCCACGCGAATGGAGCCGCTCGTGACCACATCGATCGTGGATATGCAGTTCAAAAGCGTGGATTTGCCGAACCAGACGGGCCCATGATTCCCACGAACTCGCCTTCGTCCACGAAAAAGCTCACGCCCGCAAGGCCGAGCGTCGCCAGCTCGTCCCCGCGCTTCGCGCTGCCGTAGCGTTTCGTGACGTTTTGAACTTCAAGCACATGACCTGCCATGGCTTCCTCCTATCGTTGCGACGGGCAAAACGCACTCGACGCCACGCCCGCCAAGGCGGTGGCCAAGCGAAACGCCCGCATTTCATGACCATTCCATCGTAGAAGCGTCCCCTTGCGCCAACCTTTCCCCAACCTGACGTTTGCCTGACATCGATGCGTCGGATGCTCCACGAACGGCGCTTCGTGCTTTAATGGACGAAGCGCACGCACGCCCGAAAACCGGCGGGCCCAGGCAATGCCGCATGCGCGGCAGAACCGCAGGATCTTGCAGCACGCCCACACACCGAACCCTGTTCAACGACGCCGCGTACGCAACGAATGCACGACGATATCTTGGAGCGACAATGAGCGACCAAAGCTTGAAAAAACGGAGGATTCTCCTGGTGGACGACGAACCCGAGCTGCGCCGCATGGTGGCGGCCATGCTCGCGGCGGAAGGCTTTTCCCATGTTGTCCAAGCGGCCAACGTACAGGAAGCGCTTGCCGCATACCGGCAGGCAAAGCCCGAGCTCGCCCTGCTCGACGTCATGCTTCCCGACGGCGACGGCTTCACGCTGTGCCAATACCTGCGCGCCTTCGAGCCCGAAGCGCCCCTGCCCGTCATCTTCCTCACGGCGAAAGATGAAACGGACGATCGCCTCGCCGGATTGCGCTGCGGCGCCGACGATTACGTAACGAAGCCGTTCAGCCCGCAGGAGCTCGTCTTGCGCATGCAGGCAGTACTGCGACGCTGCTATCCGGCCGAGCCCGAAACCGTATACCTAGAAAACGCCACGCTCGACCTTGCGAACGCCGACGTGCTGCGCCACGACACCGGCGAACACCTGACGCTGACAGTAAAAGAGCGGGCGATCCTCGACATGCTCGCCCGCAACGCGAACCGCATCGTAACGACCGACGCCCTGTGCGAAGCCGCCTGGGGCGATTCCTTCGGCTACGCGCAATCGCTCATGACGCATGTACGCCGCATTCGCGAAAAAATCGAGAAAGACCCCTCCCAGCCCCAATCCCTTGTCACGGCGAAAGGCCTGGGATACAGACTCAACGTCTTGAGGGGCCGCTAGCATGAGCGCGCGCAAGAACGATTCGGCATTCTCTCCTTCGCAAGAGCGCGCCAAACGGGCACGCCGCAAGACGTTCGCCCCGTTCTCCATTGGAAAGCAGGCTGCACTGTTCGTCTGCCTGACGATTCTTTTGCTCTTCGTCGACCTGTTCCTCTATATGGGAATCACCATCTATGAGAACAATCAGGCATTCGGCAACGGAACGCCCAAAAGCGTCACCATGAAAATAGGAGAAGACCTCGTCCGAAACGAGGACGGAGACTACGAGCTTTCCACCTACGCCCGGAACTGGATGGACGAAGAGCAATGCTGGGCTATTCTCATATCCAACGAAGGAACCGTGGACTGGAGCAGAAACGCCCCGGAAAGCGTCATACGCCCCTACACGCTCGCAGACGCCGCGACCTTTGCGCGCATGGGCTATCTCGACGACTACCCGTGCTTTATCTGCAAGCGAGACGACGGAATCCTGGTCACTGGATTTCCCAAAGACTCCTACGCGATGTTTCCCCTGAACTACTGGCCGCAGCAAACCATGCTGCGCACCCCGTTCTACATTTTCTTCATCTTCATCGTGGATGCGGGAATCATGTTCCTGGCATATTTCGTGTCACGCCGACGCGTCGAAAAAAACATCGAACCCATGGTGAAATCGCTCGACGACCTCGCCCGGGGCAAACCTGCGCATATCAACGCGACGGGTTCGCTTTCCGAGGTGGGAGAAAGCATCAACGCCGCGAGCGCCATCATGCGACGCAAAGACGAAGCACGCAAGCGGTGGGTGGCCGGCGTAAGCCATGACATCCGCACACCGCTCGCCATAGCCATGGGACACGCCGAGGGCATAGCCGAAAACCAGAGCCTGTCCGATGAGGTGCGTGCTTCGGCACGTATTGTCGTGAGGCAGAGCGCGCGAATCCGCGACCTCGTCTCGGACCTCAACATAGCCTCGAAGCTCGAATACGACATGCAGCCGCTCGACGCGCATCCCGCAGCCTTCGCCCGCATGGTCAGATCCATCGCCGCAGACTGCGCCAACGACCGCCTTGATGAGCACTTTTCCATCGAGGCCGATATCTCACCAACGGCGGAGCAGGTGCGTGTCTCCCTGGACGAAAGGCTTATCACGCGCGCCGTACGCAACCTTATCGATAACTCCCTGCGCCACAACGACGAAGGCTGCACTATAACGCTCGGAGCCGACGTGCGCGAAGGATTCGCGCTGCTTCGCGTGGCCGATGACGGAACCGGTATGACGGAAGGATCAATCGCCCGGCTCAACCTCGAAGCCCAGAACATCGCATCATCCGTCTTTTCCGAAGACCGCCGCGACAACGGGCCTGTCCCGCCCCCGCATTACGAAGAGTACGCCGCGATGGGCGCACGTGCGGCGCGGGCGCCCATCGCACCCAAAAACGAGGCCGGCTCCGCTGAGGTGCCCCCTTCGCTTCGTCCGAAAGAGCTCGCAGGCTTCAACGACCACGGTCTGGGTCTCTCCCTTGTGGCGCGCATCGTCATAGCGCACGGCGGACGCATCGATTTCTCCACGGGCGACCCAACGGGTTTCGAAACAACCATGCGTTTTCCGCTCGAAAGCTCCTAGGTACCGCTTTTCGACCAAGCCGAGGCGCGAACGCAAACGTTCACGTCTCGGCAGGAACAAAGAATTCGACAGCAAAACGAACCACTCGCCGACGAATTGTTAAATACCGAAAACAGTCCGTGCGCTGCGCTTTTGCGGTTCTTCGTCAGGTTTATAATTTCTTGCTTCCACCGTTTCAGCTCGCCAGAGCCCCGCTTTCCACGACTCTGCTTTGCGCGAGCACCTGTCGAAAAGAGGAAATATGAGAATGGGTCCCCAAGAGGTCATCTGGATCGCAGGCGCAGCCGGACGTATGGGCCAGGCGATCGAACACCACCTCGACCACGCACGCTATATCATCATGACGACAGACGCCGAGCTCGACATCACCGACCTCGAAGCGGTCAACAACTACGTCGACACCTACCGCCCCGACGTCGTAATCAATTGCGCGGGCCTTTCCAGCAAGGAGCTCGCCGAGCAAGACCCCACGCGCGCCTACAAGGTCAACGCCCTTGGAGCGCGCAACCTCGCCATTGCCAGCGCAGCCGTCGGTGGCCTGATCGTCCACCTTTCAACCGACGACCTGTACCCCGGCTCCATCCAGCACCCCGTCAACGAGTTCGACAAGACGTTGCCTCCCCACGTCTATGGAAAATCGAAAGAAGCAGGCGAAATGCTCGTTCGCGAGCTCAATCCCCGCCATATCATCGTGCGTTCTTCCTGGGTGTATACCGCACTGCCCACCGACCACCTCGTGCGCATAATAGAAATGAGCAGACAGGGCAAGACGGTCGAGGTCCCCGCAAACCAGTTCGCCTCCCCCACCTCGTCGAACACCTATGCAAACTTCGTCATCTCCGTCATGGAATCGGGCGAGTTCGGCACCTTCCACGCATCAACGGAAGGGCTGTGCAGCCGCTACGAATTCGCCAAGCGCGCGCTCGAGCTCGCCGGCGTCCCCACCACGAACCTCGTAGGCGCAAAATCCGAAGACGCCTACCGCATCGAGCTGAAACCTCAATCCAAATGACCGGCATCTTTGAAATGCCCGATGGGAAGACGCCTGGCCTACATGGCCGACCACGACATGACGGCCTAGCGCGAGAAAGGAACACCCATGACCGAAACACCCGAAAAGGCCATGACGAAAAGGCGTCGTAAACTCGGCCTGACCACCACTATTCTGGTCGCGCTCGTACTCGGCATCGTCTGCGGCGTGATTTTCCACTACCTCGTTCCCGCCGGAACCGTGCGAGACGACGTGTTCGTCGACGGCGTCTTCTACATCGTCGGCCAAGGATTCATCCGCTTGATGCAGATGCTCGTCGTTCCGCTCGTGTTCTGCTCGATTGTCTGTGGAGCTGCCTCTATCGGCGACACCAAGACCTCGGCACCGTTGGCGTGAAGACGCTTATCTTTTACATATGCACGACCGCCATCGCCGTCGGCGTGGCATTGAGCGTCGGTAATCTGATCAGCCCGGGCAAAGGCGTCGACATGTCCTCGATCGTTGTGAGCGACACCTCGACGCTCGATACCGCAAACGCGGCTTCAGAGCTCTCCATCGCCGATACGCTTCTGAACATCATTCCGAAAAACCCCATCCAGTCGCTCGCCAACGGCGACATGCTCCCGGTCATTTTCTTCGCCTTATTCGTGGGCATCATCATCGCGTTGCTCGGCCGCAAGGCAGAAACGGTGCACAGCTTCTTCGAGCAGTTCAACGACATCATGATGAAGATGACCTCCATCGTCATGCTCGTCGCTCCCATCGGCGTATTCTGCCTACTTTCGCGCACCTTCGCCAATATAGGTTTCGACGCGTTTTTGCCCATGGTGAAATACATGCTCGGAGTGCTTCTGGCGCTCGGTCTGCAATGCCTTGTGGTCTACATGATCTTGCTGAGCGTGTTCGCGCGCGTCAACCCGTTCACGTTTTTGAAGAAGTTCGTCTCGGTCATGGCATTCGCGTTCTCCACGGCAACTTCCAACGCAGCCATCCCGCTGAACATCGAGACCCTGGACAAGAAGATGGGCGTAGACCGCCGCATATCCTCGTTCACCATTCCCCTGGGCGCCACCATCAACATGGACGGCACCGCCATCATGCAGGGCGTGGCGGTCGTATTCACCGCGCAGCTGTTCGGTGTCGACCTCGGCCCAATCGAATACGCGACGGTCATAGCCACCGCAACCCTCGCCTCGATCGGAACAGCAGGCGTTCCCTCCGTCGGCCTCATCACGCTTTCGATGGTGTTCAACTCCGTTGGACTGCCGCTTGAGGGCATAGCGCTGATTATGGGCATCGACCGCATCCTCGACATGACGCGCACGGCCGTCAACATTACAGGAGACGCCGTATGCACCATGGTTGTTGCCAAGCAGGAAGGCCGCGTAGACAAGGCCGTGTTCGACGAAACCAACGCAGCTGGTGCTCAAAGGATACGCGCGGCTTCCAGGAAGCTCTTCCATCCGGTCAGCCCTCCATGTTCTCGCCGAATCTGGCCAACGCCAGCCACTTTCACGCCCTTGAATCCGCCCGTCAAACGAACGGGCGGATTTTTCATCCCGAATATCCGAACAACACGCCACTCGCTGCCAGAGCGGTCTTTTCCCTTTTTCGGAGACGCTCCGCCAAATCAAACGCGAAAGCGATATGATACGCAGACATTGTTAATTTCGGTGGCGCGACTGCCTCGCAGAATTGAACGTCGCGCCGCGATCCCATCGATTGTCGAAAGGATGTGTGGTGAAGAAAATCTGGCAAAAATGGAACGAGATCAACCTTATCAAGCGAATTCTCGTATTCCTCGTTCTTGGCGCCGTACTCGGCGTCGTAGCACCAACGCTTGAATGGATCGGCATCTTCGGAACCCTGTTCGTAGGCGCCCTGAAGGCGGTCGCTCCCATCCTGGTGTTCTTCCTGGTCATCGCCGCCCTTACGAACGCACGCGCAGACGGCTCCATGAAGACGATCATCGTGCTCTATATTCTGTGCACCTTCATTGCGGCGCTCGTTGCCGTCATCGCAAGCTACCTCTTCCCGATCGAGCTCACCCTCACCGGCCTCGAAGCAGCCGAAAACACCTCGCCCGAAGGCGTCGGCGAGGTCTTGGGAACGCTCGTCATGAACGTGGTGGCAAACCCCGTTGACGCTCTTGTCAACGCAAACTACCTGGGCATCCTTGCCTGGGGCGTGCTTCTCGGCGTAGCCTTGCGCATCGCCTCCGAAGCCACCAAGAAATCTTCACTGACATCTCCGACGCCGTGAGCCACGTCGTTCGCTGGATTATCAGCTCGGCCCCCTTCCATCTTCGGCCTGGTCTACACCGCCGTATCCACCAGCAGCCTGAGATCTACCGAATACGGCATCTGCTGCTGGTGCTCGTCGGCTGCATGTTCTTCCTCGCCATGTCGCCAATCCGCTTGTCGTGTATGCCTGCACCCGCAAGAACCCCTATCCGCTGGTTCTGCGCACCATCAAGGAATCCGGCCTGACCACGTTTTTCACCCGCAGCTCCGCAGCGAACATCCCCGTCAATATGGAGCTGTGCCGCAAGCTCAAGTTGGATAAGGACATCTATTCCGTCTCCATTCCCCTCGGCGCCACCATCAACATGGGAGGTGCGGCGGTTACCATCACCGTCATGGCCATGGCCGCAAGCAACACGCTCGGCATTGCCGTCGATCTTCCCACCGCTGTAATTCTCTCCGTGCTGGCCGCCGTGTCCGCATGCGGCGCATCCGGCGTGGCGGGCGGCTCGCTCATGCTCATCCCGCTGGCTTGCTCGCTGTTCGGCATCGGCAACGACATCGCCATGCAGGTCGTGGCCGTCGGCTTCATCATTGGCGTAATCCAGGACTCCTGCGAAACCGCGCTGAACTCCTCCACCGACGTTCTGTTCACCGCCGCAGCGAGTATCGCGACGCCAAAGCCGGCAAGGCAATCGACTACAGCGATGGGAGAAATAATCTTCGCTTTACAGAGGAAAAGCCGCTTCAGCGGCTTTTCTTTATCCGAGATCATGCTCAGGAGACTTTCGCCTGAAACTTTCTGTATCAAAGGCATTTTCAAACCAAATTCTTTCTTCGTGCGAGCGGGCTTTCTCCGAAACCGCTCAGAAGGAGCCGCGCAGTGAACTACCGTATCATCGAGGAGCACAAAATCGACAGGGCGCTTTTTCGGGGCTTCGTCTACGGCGCGATGCAGAGCAACGTCCTTAAAGGGTTCGTAACCGTCGATGCAAAGGCGCTCGGTCCCGATAACGAATACCTCGATTTGCGTGACCTCTTCGTGTCCGCAGACGCGCGCGGGCAAGGCATTGGCCGAGAACTTTTCCGGGCAGCAGCCCAATGGGCGCGAAGCAAAGGCGCGTGCAAACTTTACCTCTCGGCTCATTCGGCCATCGAAACCCAGGCGTTTTCCAAGGCTATGGGCTGCGTTGACGCGAATACATCAGCCTGCGGCACGTCGAAAAAGAACCGTACGACCGCCAACTCGAATACGCCCCTCTCCCCAGACTGCAACGCCGATGTGCCCGCACTAAACCGTCCGCACGATTGGAGCCGCCCGCATGATTCAAAGATGACGGAGCAGACAAAACGACGGCCCCGCAGCCTTTCGGCATAACGGAGCCATCTTGGTCTTTCATCGAGGCTTTAGCCCCCAGAATCGCGCGGAAACCGCATTCGAACGCACTTTCCGGGATTATGCAAACTTACGCCAAGGCATCGAGCAGCTGCTCGATGTTCTTGCGGCCGAACAGCACCTGCTCTCCGTCATCGATCACGACGCACGGCACGCTCATCACGTTGTAGCGCTCTTTAAGCTCGGGCGCATGAGGCGATGTCGTAGACCTCGGCGCGGACGTTTTCGTTCTCGGCAGCGATGCGCTGGGCCGCTACGACCGTCTCGGGGCACATCGTGCATGAAGAGACACGATCGCCTTTGATGTCGATCGGGCCATCCACCGCGGCGATGCGCCACGCACGGCGTCATCAAGTGGCTGGCCAGGCCCGGCGACGTTATAGAGCCCCAGCACGAACGATGTGAATAGCGGCCCCCGGCACGCCGTGGAAGGCAAGGCCACTGTCCGACCCGTCTTCGCGCAGCACCCTAGCAAACGCCGCCTCGTCTTTCGAGGCGTCCTCCCCGCACGACGTTCACGCGAATGCCCAGGGAGGCAAGCGCATGGGCGTAGTCGGACAATTCGGAAAAGACGGCGGTCTGGTTGCCGTGCAGTTCCAGCGTTACGGGCGTCGCCATGCGGGCGAACACGGCATCGAGCTGGGCGCGCACTCTGCCTCGTCGAAAAGCGCTCTTGCGCATCCGCCGAAGAGCTCTTAGCCGCGACGCCTTGCCCGGCGGTTCCCTGTGCGGAAACGCCGGGCTTGTCGGCTTGCCCCGAAGCAGGACGCTGAGGCACGAGCCCCGTCTTCTCCTGCATGGCGGCCGCATAATGCTCCATCGACGCAGCGGCTTTCGCCCCGTCCCCCGTGGCGGTGACCACCTGACGAAGGTCTTTTACGCAGACGTCTCCCGCGACGTAAAGGCCTTCGACCTGGGTACGCTGGCCTTCGTCGGTGACGACGTAGCCGCGCTCGCTCAGCTCGACAAGATCTTGGACAAGCTCGGTGGACGGCTCATAGCCCGCGAACACAAACAGGCCGAACGTGTCGCCCTCGGGAGCGCGGTAGCACCCCTCTTCCCCAGTGACTCGATTGCGATAGCGCAGCGCGCATAAGGTCGTCGCCTTCGATCGCAACCGCCCGGTGTTCGTAAGAACCGTGATTTTCTCATGCTCGCGCAGCGGCCGCCCAACGGGCGCGCAGGTGAAATCCTCGCCACGAACGAGAATGGTCACATGACTCGCTTATTTCATCAAAAACACGCCCCCTCGGCTGCCGAGAAGCCGCCGCCGATGACGAACACCTCTTTACCTTCGAAGAACTCGCCGTCGCAAGTTGCGCAGTAGCCCTCCGCGACCGGCGAAGCGCTCTTCGCCCTCGATGCCCGCACGGCGCGGGCGCGCGCCTGTGGCAAGAAGGACGGAGAACGCACGCACCTCGCCCTTCGAGGTACGCACGGTCTTCACGTCGCCGTCCATGTTCAATGCAAGCACTTCGGCCGCCATGAACTCGGCGCCGAACGTTTCCGCCTGGGAACGCATGGTTTCCGTCAGCTGAGCCCCGCTTGTTTCAGCGACGCCCGGATAGTTCACGACATCCGACGTGATGGCGATCTGCCCGCCGAATCGGTCCTTTTCCACCACGAGAACGCGCATGCGCGCACGCGCTAGATACAGCGCCGCAGTCAGGCCCGCCGGGCCGCCGCCCACAATGACGGCGTCATAGAGGTTCTTCATATCCATAATGGCTCCTTCGCAGAAAAGGAGGCCGCATGCGCAGCCTCCTTTCGTTGTTTTCGTTTCGTCGCCGTGCATAAGCTCGACGACATCGAGACCGCGGGTCCCGGCTTACAGCTGGCCGACCAAATCGAGGCTCGGCTTGAGGGTTTCGGCACCCGGCTGCCATTTCGCGGGGCAGACCTGGTCGCCGTGCTCTGCGACGAACTGGCACGCCTGGACCAGGCGAAGCAGCTCATCGGCATTGCGGCCGACGCCACCCGCGTTGACCTGGTAGGACTGGATGCGGCCCTCGGGATCGACGATGAAGGTGCCGCGCTCGGCCAGCCCGTTCTCCTTGATCAGGACCTTGAAGTCCTTGGCGAGAGCGTGAGTGGGATCGGCGAGCATGGGATACTGGATCTTCTTGATGCGCTCGGACTCGTCATGCCACGCCTTGTGCACGAAGTGGGTGTCGGTGGAAACGGAGTAGATCTCGCAGCCGATCTTCTGGAATTCCTCATACTTGTTGGCAAGGTCTTCGAGCTCGGTCGGGCAGACAAAGGTGAAGTCTGCAGGATAGAAGAAGAAGACGCTCCACTTGCCCAGCACGTCCTTCTTGGTGACGGTCTCGAAATCGTCGTTGTGGAAAGCTTCCACGGTGAAATCGGAAATCTCTTTGTTGATCAAAGACATGGTGTTCTCCTTTGCATGGTGCCCTTTCATGGGCGAATGCGCTGATAATCTACTGTGTTAGATGTGTCTTACTTGGTGACGAGCTTCATTTTACACGACTCGTTTTTAATTGCAACTGTTTTTATAACATTTATCGCACAGGCGGTGCGGGCGCTGGAAAGCAGCCCCCCTCTCCGACATCCCGCGATGCAGCCATTCAGCCGCAACGCCGTCTCCCAACCGCGCAGCTGCCCCCAGCCACGATGTCCCGCTTAACCGCGACGCTACTACGGAGCCGTGGCGCGTTGTGAAGAATTCGCGTACGAACCGCTTGAAACGCTTGACCGTCCCAAATCGCCCTGGTATAAAGTTACCCGAAGGTAACTTCCACACGAAACACCTCCATCTCCTACGGAAACAGCCTTCAACGCGCGAAGCGTATCACCCAAACACAGCCGTTTCGCGCGCGTGAAATACACCTTGCTTCTCCGAGAGCGAACGGCGCGCTGACCCCCTTGCGCGCCGTTTCGCGTTTTTCCTGCTGTGAATCTTTCGTGAGAGCCTATACGAAGGCGAAAACCATTTCGCTACAATAGCTGCGCGGCATGCGCTTCTCAGCACGCATCCCGCCGTCGTCCAGTCTGCGCCTCACCGCGCCTCGTTCTGACGAATCTTTCGAACAATTGAACATGAAAGGACTCTTCATGCAGGGAAAACCCCTCGTCATGCTGCTTGCTGTGCTCTACGGCAGCGCGTTTCTCGCCGGCTTCAACGAAAACCTCGTCAACATGGCGCTTTTGTCCATTATGGGCGAATACGGCGTCGATTCCATCACTGCGCATTGGCTCTTCACCGGATATATGAT
>JBKTHK010000022.1:0-26261 GCA_047240885.1 Slackia sp.
CTTATATACAAGGGTATCGCCGAGCTGCGCGACACGCTCAAGCTGACCGAGCTCAAAGCCGAGCACTGCGAGGAGCACAAGGCGCTGCACCGTATCGCGCTGCCGCAGGCCGTGGGCACCATCATGGTCATGGATCTCGTCTTTTCCATCGACTCGGTCATCACGGCCGTGGGCATGGCCGACCACCTCATCATCATGATCATCGCCGTCATGCTGGCCGTGTTCCTCATGATGATCTTCATCGACCCCATCTCGAACTTCATCAACGGCCACCCCGAGATGAAGATGCTCGCACTCACGTTCATCGTCGCCATCGGAACCCTGCTTGTTCTGGACAGCATCGGCTTCCACACTGGCATCGAGATGCTGCATATGCCGCTTGAGAAGCTCATCGTGTATTTTGCCATGGTGTTCTGCATCGTGCTCGAGCTGATTCAGATGCGCTACAACAAGAATTTCATGGATTGGAAGAAGAGTCGCTGGCGCGAGCAAACCGCCGAGGAAATCGAGACGGTACGTCAGAAAATGCTCGAAACCATGGAAGCGGAGCGCAAGGAAAACGCCGGGAAAGACAAGGAGAAAGACCTCCTTTCCACACCCATCTTCATTGGCGGTAATGTATATATCATGAGTCCTGTCGACGGAGAGAGCGCGCAGTCGTTCCGTAACCTGATTCTTGAAAGCGCAGAGGCTCAGCGCTCCCTCAACGCTCCGATCGAAATTCCGTACGAAACGATCGAGGAGATCGAAGCATCTGGCGACGCCTCGAAATAGAAAAGCTCGTCTGGAGCTATTCGATACGGCTTCGGGCGGGACGCTACGTCGTCCCCGTCCGAAGCGAGACTGGTTTATGCATAAGGAAGGGGACGACATCGTCGTCCCCTTCCTTATGCGCATGGCTTAGTGAAAGAGCTGGTATCCCTCGTCAGACACGATCAGCCGAACTGCCTTGGGAAGAATACGCGCCAAGGCGGGAGTTTTCGTTCTTGCGGGCTCGCCGTCGTATTGGATTTCGAACGCAGGGTCTGCTTCGATGCTTATCTCAGTTCCGGAGTAGACTTCGAGGGCATCGCCGCGATCGGGGAATCTCCCGTCTCTGTCAAGAAGGGCGGCGAAGACGGAGGGGAGGAGTTCGACGGCGTTTTTCGCCTTCAGGACGACCACGTCAAGGGCGCCATCGCGTGGCTGATTGATGTGGGTCACAGAAATGCCGAGCTGAATCTGGGAGAAATTAACCAGCAGCACACCAAGACCTTCCGTTTCGATGGTCTTGCCATCGATGGTGAGCACGATGGAGGAATGCTGCGGAACTATATTGGCTCCTGCCGCGAGAAAATACGCAAGCAGGACCGAAGAGCTTCTTATTGGGCGCGGCGCTTTCCATGATTGCGGCATCGTAGCCTGCGCCCGCCATGATCGTGAAACCGCGCTTCTTCGAGCCAAACTCGATTTCGCCCATATCGAATTCAAGCACTTTCCCGGAACGAGCAAGATTCGCCAACGCATGGGCTCGTTCGGCCCAAGCAGATTCAGCGAAAGCAGATTCGCCGTCCTGCGGGGTAGGGAAGAATGGGTACCCCCGTGTTGCGAAGACGGTAGGCGACCGAGGCGATAGTGCCGTCTCCGCCTGAAGCGACCACCACATCAAAAGAGTCCGCATCGTCTAGAAGGCTGTCGATGGAAGTGCCTCCGTCCGAAGAGCGCAGACACACCTCATCGCCGTCTTCCACGAACGAGCGCATGAAGTCATAGATCGATCCTTCGCGATAGCCTGATGCAAGATTATTGATGATAAGCACTTTCACGACAGATGGCCTCCCTTCAACGCTAAAATAGTACAACAGTTCTGCAATCACGTGAGCAATATCAAAGGAAAAGCGTTGTACATTACCGACCAGAAGCAGCTCAAGGAATTTGTCGCACATGCGAAGCAATCGTCCGTTCTTGCCGTTGACACCGAATTCCTGCGCGAGAAAACCTATTGGCCAAAGCTTTGTCTTATCCAACTGGCGACCGAGGAAGTAAGTGTCGCCGTGGATCCCTTCGAAATCAAAGACCTTACTCCGCTTGTCGATCTATTCGTCGACGAGAACATCACGAAGCTCTTCCATGCCGCCGTGCAGGATATGGAGCTTATCGTCCACGCACTCGGCGTGGTTCCCAAGCCCGTCTTCGACACCCAGGTTGCGGCATCGCTGCTTGGCGATACTCTTCAGATAGGCTATGGCGCGCTTGTGATGAGCGAATGCGGCGTGCGTCTCAAAAAAGCCGACTCGTTCACCGACTGGAGCAGGCGTCCCTTGACGGATTCTCAAATAGAATATGCGCTCGATGACGTCATCTACCTTCCTGTGCTTTATCGTTCCATGAAAAAGAAGCGAGGAGCTCGGTCGGCTTTCCTGGCTCGACCGTGACTTCGACGATTTGTCAGACATCCGCCGCTATACCGTCGACCCCCGCACGCGCTTCAAACGTTTGAAGCGCGTCAACCGCTCTCAGCAAGCAGCTTTCCGCCGCGCGAGAGATCGCAGCGTGGCGAGAAGAACTTGCGATGAAACGCAATATCCCGCGCAAGTGGATTCTGTCAGACGAACAGGTAATCGAAATCTGTAAGGGGAGCCTCGCTCCTGGACAACATGTTCATGGTCAGAGGGTTTCCAACTCCTTGAAAACAGCAGAGGCGCGCCAGGCCCTTTCCGCCTGCGTCCGAGGCCTTGATGCGCCGGAGGACTCCTGGCCCCATCTTGAGCGTCCCCGAAAAGTGAGCCGAACGTAGATTCGCAGGTCGACCTGCTCTATTCGCTGGTTAAATTACGGGCGAAAGAAGCCGGCGTTGCGTTCGGCGTCGTTGCCTCCCATGCCGACCTAGCGAAAATTGCTCGTGGCCATTTCGAGCAATCCGACGTTATGAAAGGATGGCGTCGCCATCTTGTCGGCGACAGCTCAAGGACCTCATGGAGGGAAGGATCGTCCTGGGGATCGAAGACGGCGTGATAAAGTCACGAATCGTATACGGTAGCCTTTGAGACGCGTCTCTTTCGATAGAATACGCGTCGAACAAACTGTCTGATGATTCGGCTCATTGCAGTCGATCGCCCGAAAAGGAGTTTTGATGATTATCGCAGGCGATATGGGTCTGTATTTCGGCGTCATGATTCTTACCCTGATCATTGGCGGCGGCGCCCAGCTCTACGTTACAAGCCAGCTCAGGAAGTACAGCCATGTTCCCAGCTCGTACGGAGTGACGGGAGCAGAAATGGCTCGCCGCATGTCGGTCGACAAGGGAATATCGCATGTCGGCATTTTGCGCGGCGGTCCCAACCAGGACTTCTTCGACCCCCGCAGCAACTCTGTCACGCTCGGCACGGAGGCATACGGCCAATACAGCATCACCGCCATCGCAACCGCCGTTCATGAGATGGGTCACGCTTCGCAGTACGCGGAGGGCTACGCGTTCATGAAGTTTCGCAGCGCATTGGTCCCCGTCGTCAATTTCTGCTCCAACGCATGGATGATCATCTTCATGCTCGGTCTTCTCATGGGTGCCGCCGGCGGAACGAGCCCTTATGAAAGTCGGCATCATCATGTTTGCCGCAGTGCTGCTCTTCCAGCTCGTCACGCTGCCCGTCGAATTCGACGCCTCCCGCAGGGGGCTTGCCTACCTGCAGGCCACGGGAATGAACCAGGCCGAACTGTCCGGCGCGTACTCGGTGCTGCGCGCTTGCGCGCTCACCTATGTCGCGGCGGCCTTGACCGCCCTGCTTCAGCTGCTGTACATGGTTCTTTCCACTCGATCGGAAGACTAACATGCTGCTCTCCCAAGCTTCATCGCAAGGGGCCGCCACCTCGCGGCCCCTTTCCGTTTCAGAAGCCATGCAGGCTGCGAAACGTTCTCTGGAATCCATTACCGTCAAACTCATCGGCGAAGTTTCCGAAGTCAATGCGAAGGCGGGATACAAGGCCGTCTATTTCACGGTGAAAGACGCCGGTGCCTCGCTGCCGTGCATGATATGGCTCAATCGCTACCATCAATCCGGCGTGCAGCTCTGCGTGGGACAGCGCGTCGAGCTAATGGGGCGTTTCACACTGTACGCGCCCAAAGGCCGAATGAATTTCGACGTGTTTCCATCTCCTTGCAGGCGAGGAGATTTGCGCCGCCGCGTCGCGGGCTTGCTCAGGCTCGAGCGCGAGGGCTTATGGCAGCTTCTCGAAAACGTCCTGTTGGATCGCTGTACGAGCACATCGGCCTTGTGACCTCTCCGCGCGGTGCAGCCGTGCACGATGTGCTCAGGACCATTCGTCGTCGTTTTCCCGTCGCCAGAATATCGCTTGCGGGTGTCGCCGTCGAAGGGTCCGGCCCGCAGGGCATCGTGTTGGAATCGATGCGTGCGTGTGAGCGGGCTGCGAGGTTATTCTCGTCGTGCGCGGCGGCGGAAGTTTTGAAGACCTCATGCCTTTCAACGACGAGCGGCTCGCACGCGCCATCGCTGCATGTCCCGTTCCGGTCGTCACCGGCATCGGGCACGAGCCCGATACTTCCATAGCAGACATGGTCGCCGACGTCAGATAGTCCCCCCCACCAGCCGCAGGCGCGTTTCACCCGATTCCTGACGCTTCTTCGGAGCTCGATGCGCGCCTGCATCCATGGGCGCTTCGCAGCGTCTTGCAATCGAGCGCTACGAAGCACGGCTTGGACACATTGCCTCGCGCCCGCTCTTCAAAGATCCGCACCTGCTCTTTTCCACGGACCTTCTCACGCTCGACCTTCTCCATGACAGGCTTTCGCGCGCGCTGCCCGAATGCCTCGCAAAGGATTCCCTTCATCTGAACGATATGCAGCGCCGCCTTTGCGACCGCGCGAAAACCTCCTTCGAGAGATTTGAACACGATTTGGCTCTTCGCGCAGGCCGCCTGCACGACCTTTCGCCTTTGGCCGTCTTGTCGCGCGGCTACGCGATAGCCAAAGACGAAGAAGGCAGCGTCGTTTGTTCGATTCACGCCGTCCATGGCGGAGACAGGCTCGACGTGGCGGTATCGGATGGCGTTATTTCATGTTCGGTCAATTACAGTTCGCCCCATACGAAGGCAGAATAGGAGCTATCGATGAATACAGATGCGGCCAACAACGCCGAAAACAAGGAAATGAGCTTTCGCGAGGCCATGGCCGAATTGGACAAAACCGTGGCGGTTCTCGAAAGCAACACCCTGGAACTCGAAGACAGCCTGAAGGCTTACGAGCGCGGAGTTTCGATTCTTTCCGACCTAAAGCAGCGCCTTTCTTCGGCACAGCAAAAAGTCGATGTTCTCATGGGCCAGCTTGACGCTCCCGCCGATGATGCAACCACTGACACGACTCTTTCGTAGCCTATCGCTCATTTGACAGTACACTGTCATACAGAATTCGAGAGGCATGACACTATCAGGAAAGGCGGTTCTTGCATTATGGCTGAGTGCATCTTTTGCAAAATTGCCGCAGGAGAGATCCCTGCGACTGTCGTATACGAAGACGATATGGTAATCGCCTTTGACGACCTTTCTCCGATGATGCCCGTCCATACGCTCATCATTCCGAAAGAACACCATGCCAATATCGGCGATTATGTTCCGGACGAGCTCATGGGACATCTGTTCAACACGGTAAAGGTGGCTCGGGTCAAGGGAATCTCAGCGGCTATCGCGTCATCGTCAATACCGGAGATGATGCCCAGCAGTCTGTCCACCATCTCCATGTCCATGTGCTCGGCGGCGCACCCATGAACTCTGGTTCGCCAGCCCTGTAAATTCGAATACGGGAGTAATACGTGAAAATCCTTGTTATCAATGCTGGTTCGTCTTCGCTGAAGTATCAGCTTGTCGACACCGACCTAGACAAAATGCTTGCAAAGGGCCTTTGCGAACGGGTAGGAAGCAAAGATTCCTATATCAAGCATGGCGCCGATAAGGACGAACGAATCTTCGCCCAGTATATGGCGGACCACGAGGAGGCCCTGAAGGTTGTCTTCGACGCTTTGATCCATAGCGAACGTTCTACCATCACGTCTATCGACGAAATCGACGCCATAGGTCATCGAATCGTCCACGGCGGAAATTACTTCGATTCCTCTGCGCTCATCACCGATGAGGTTCTCCAGAAGATTGAAAGCCTCTGCACGCTGGCTCCTCTTCATAACCCGCCTGCGCTCAAATGCATTCAGGTGTGCCAGGATCTTGCGCCCGGGCTTCCTCAGGTCGCCGTTTTCGATACGTCTTTCTTCCAGACCTTACCGCCTTCGGCTTACATGTATCCTCTTCCGTATGAACTGTGCGAGAAACACCAGATCAGGAAGTACGGGGCACACGGAACGTCGCATCGCTACATCGCCAACCGCTGCGCCGCCCTTATGGATCAGCCTCTTGAAGATTTGAAAATCATCACATGCCATCTGGGCAATGGCTGCTCCATTTCTGCAATCGACCACGGTATCGCTGTCGATACCTCCATGGGCTTCACTCCTCTTGATGGCCTGATGATGGGAACGCGCTGCGGCGCGATCGACCCCGCCATCATTCCGTTCCTCGAGGAGGCTGAAGGTCTTACGCCGGCGCAGATCAACGAGATCATGAACAAGAAATCGGGCTTGCTCGGTGTGTCGGGCATCAGCAACGACATGCGCGATGTCCGCAAAGGCGCCGAAGCAGGCGAGGAGCGCGCCGTTCTTGCCTACGAGATGTATGCGCATTCCATTCGCAAATACCTCGGCCAGTACATGATCGAGATGGCCGGCGTAGATGCTATCGTTCTTACCGCAGGCGTGGGAGAAAACTGTGACCGCATGAGGCGTCTTGCCTTCGCGGGTCTGCAGCCCCTTGGCATCATTCTCGACCAGGAGAAGAACAGCAGAAGCCACCATGGCAAAGAGCGATTCATCTCTCACGATGATTCTCCTGTCAAAATCATCGTTATCCCGACGAATGAGGAGATGATGATTGCCCAGGATACCTACGAAATCGTATCCGAACTTTAACGTCGTCGACGCATGGCCATATGATGAATCTGCAAGAAAGCGGACTTCGGTCCGCTTTCTTGCTTCGCGGAATACAGTGCGTGGCTCTTTTCCAAAGAATGCGACTGCGGCTGAAGATTTGTACGCGCCAACACCCCAGACTCGACAGATGAAAAACGCCCTTGGAGCATATCGAAAGCTCCAAGGGCGCGTGCTTCGTCAAGAGAAAGGTCGTTTATTGCTCTTGAGCCTGAACGGCAGTGATGGCGACGACGCCGACGACATCGTCGGCGGAACATCCGCGAGACAGATCGTTCATCGGTGCGCCGAGCCCCTGTAGGATGGGGCCGTACGCTTCTGCCCTGGCAAGACGCTGGACCAGCTTGTATCCGATATTCGCCGCGTCGAGGTCGGGGAACACCAGAACGTTTGCTTTGCCTGCAACGGGGAGTCGGGGCCTTCGATGCGGCGCACTCGGAACAAGGCGGCATCCGCTTGCAGCTCTCCGTCGATTGCGTATTCGGGCGCTTTCTCTTTTGCCATGGCGAGTGCAGACGCACCTTCTCCGTATCGGCGTCTTTGACGGAGCCGTAGCTGGAGTGGGAGAGCATGGCCACGCGAGGAGTGGAGCCGATGACTCGCTCGTACGATTTTGCAGTGGCAACGGCGATTTCCGAAAGCTCCTCGGCACTAGGCTGAATGCACACGGCGCAATCGGCGAACATGAACGTGCCCCCGTCGCCAAACGCGCATTCAGGAACTTCCATGACGAAGAAGGAACTTACGAGCTTACTGCCTGGAGCGGTTTTAATGATGCGCAGTGCGGGCTGAAGAACGTCCTTCGTCGCATGGCATGCGCCGCCCACAAGGCCGTCGGCACGACCCGTCTTCAGCAGCATCGTCGAGAAGTACATGACGTTGTCCATGAGCGAACGGGCCTCTTCGATGGTCATCCCCTTCGACTTACGCAGCTCAAACAGACCTTCCGCAAGCTCTTCGCGAAGCTCTCCGGAGGTGTTATCAACCACTTGGACGCCTTCGAGATCGAAGCCTTTCGATGCAATTTCTGCGGGATCGCCGACAACGATGATGTTCGCTATTCCCTGGTCGACGACCTTGCGTGCAGCCTCAAGGATGCGGTCATCGTTTCCTTCAGGAAGGACAATCGTCTTTTTGTCGGATTTCGCACGATCGATCATCGTGCTGAGAAACGTTGCCATACAGGCCCCTTTCCTGGTTGTGCATTCCAATCGCCATCATAAAGCACGCCTGCACGCTTTGTTTGGTTTGTGGCGGGAACGTTTCGTTTTTTCGGCGATAAGGAGAATACTGAATTTCGTATGATTGTCAGCGTACCCCGACGGCCGCATCCTGCGTATTGTCTATACTAAGGCGTTGCATTCAATCCGAATGGCGCATCTTGCGCCTCTTGCCGCCTTTGGAGGGGCTTTCGCTCATGAAAACCGTTTCGTTCGCTATTCCGTGCTACAACTCCGCCGATTACATGGATACCTGTATCGAATCCATCCTCGAATGCGATTTCGGCAACCGCAACGACATAGAGATTCTGATTGTCGATGACGGTTCCACCAAAGACAACACCGCCGAAAAAGCCGACGAATGGGAGCGTCGTCATCCTGGAATCATTCGCGCCATCCATCAAGAGAACGGCGGGCACGGCGCGGCGGTCAATGCAGGTCTCGAGCACGCAACAGGCAGATACTTCAAGGTCGTCGATTCCGATGACTGGCTTGACCGCGAGGCCATGGAGAGCATCATGCGATATCTGCGCATGCAAAGCGAGCTGAAAGACCCCACAGACCTGGTTATCGCCAACTACGTGTACGAAAAAGGTCCACGAGGAACCCGCACCGTCATGAACTATCGCAACGTATTCCCGCGCGGTCGCGAGTTCACCTGGGACGAAGTGGGCCATTTCGGGCAGTCCCAATACCTCCTCATGCATTCGGTCATCTATCGCACCGACCTGCTGAGGGATTGCGGTCTAAAGCTTCCCGAGCACACGTTCTATGTCGACAATATCTTCGTGTACGTACCCTTGCCGCATGTCAAAACGATTCGCTATTTCGATGAGAACATGTATCGCTACTTCATCGGGCGCGAAGACCAAAGCGTCAACGAGCAGGTCATGTATTCCCGTCGCGATCAGCAGCTTCGCGTTACGCGCTTGATGATCGACTCCGTCAACCTTCCCGACGATGTCGAGTCTCGGAAGCTCGAGAAATACATGGAGAACTACCTATCCATGATGATGTGCATATGCTCGATCTTCCTTCGCCTCGAGAAAACGGAGGATAACGAACGCAAGCGCGCAGAAATCTGGGGGTATCTCGAAAAAGCCAATCCGGCCCTTTATAAACGCATCCGTCATACAGTCTTGAATTGGGGAACGAACATTCCTACCGAAGCAGGACGTCAATTCGGCCTTTTCGCCTACCACTTGGCGCAAAAGATCTTCAAGTTCAATTAGCCTTGCGTGCCGTAATGCGCCCCCCTTGCGGGGCGCATTTGCTGCGGCGTATACAGAGCATGCGCGCAAGGAGTCGACCGATCACGAACAAAAGCTGCGAACCGCCTGAAAAGGAAATCGGCGTAAAACAAGACGGGCTACTTATAATCAGTGGGATTTTTGGCGGCAGACCCCGTTGTCTTTTTGCTCGCGTGGAGTTCTTTCCCGAAGAAAACTGCGTTTTCTCCGAACCGATTTTTGACCTTGTCAGTGGCGTTCGCGAGGCTCCTGCCCGATGATGCGTCGATGTTGAGTTGTTCCGAATCGGCATGCGGATGAGCACGATTGTCGGTTTCTTGCATTTCAAACGGCGCGAAAAGCGAGGTTTGCTCGTTGACGCACGATGCAAAGCCGCTTACGCCAACGCCGACGAGACGAACCTTCATGCCGGGCTTCCATATCTCGTCTATCATATGGTGGAGAAGAGGGATAAACACGAATTCGTTATCTTCCGGTCCGTCCATTCGGCGTTGGACGCTTCTCACTGACCGGTCGGAAAATTTCATCTTCAGCACGAGGGTATGCCCGGCCAGTCCCTTTTTCCGGAGCCTTCGGCCTACTTTTGCCGCCATGGTATCGACGACGGCGGATACCTCTTCGAAGGCAACGAGGTCTTCCGAGACCGTCATTTCGTTGGAGACGGATTTGACCTCGTCATCATTTTTCACGGGGGTCGCATCAAGGCCGAGACAGCGATTTCTCATCATGTTCGCATTTTTGCCCCATATTTCCTTGAGGAGACTGGAAGGAGCGCAGGCGAGCTGACCGAGCGTTTGTATTCCGTGAAGATGGAGTGTTTCTTCGGCGCGTTCTCCGACGCCCGACATAGCTCTGATGGGAAGAGGGGATAGAAAATCGGATTCTCTACCCGGATACACGACGGTAAGACCGCAAGGCTTGTCCATGTCGGAAGCGATTTTCGCAATGGTTTTGCTCGTGCCCAATCCGATGGAGCATGTTACTCCGAGCTCGGAGACGCGCTGCTGTATGCGCCGCGCAACAGAGACTGGATGCTCACGATTGACGCGAGTAGGGGAGACGTCGAGAAATGCCTCGTCGATGCTGACCTGCTGAAGACGGGGGCTTTCGCAAGAAAGGATATCCATAACGGCCGAGGACAGCTCCCGGTAGCGAGAAAAATGACCTCTGGTCCAGATGGCATGAGGGCAGAGCTGATAGGCGGTGGATGAAGGCATTGCGCTTCGTACGCCGTATTCGCGTGCTTCGTAGCTGGCCGTTGAAACGACTCCATGTTTCTTCGGATCGCCACCGACTATGACAGGCTTGCCCCTCCATGCAGGATGGTCGAGCTGTTCGACCGAGGCGAAGAACGCATCCAGATCGACAAGAAGCACTGCAGGTCCTTGCCAAGGTATAAGATTGCTATCATGCTCGATCATCGACAATGCTACCGACTTTCCTCGCAGGCGGACTATTGATATTGTACTACAACGAACATTCATTCGTTACGAACATACGTTTGCTCCTTATTTAACGTCTTAAGAACAGCCTTGTGAATCGGAGCGGATTGATGCGACCTCGGGTACAATAAGCCACAATGTTCAAACCCATAAAGTACATATGTTCGTTTTTGAAAGGTGTCGTAGATGAACGAAAAGAAATGCAGGTCGCTCGGTATCGCAAGCATCGTATGCGCCGGCGTTAGCCTCGTCATTTTCGGAGCGCTTCTTGATATCGTTGGCTTTGTTCTCGGAATGCTTGCATTTCGCGGCGCAAAGGGTCTTCTTGCAGCGAATCCGGCCGACCCATACGCGCAGAATGCCTTTAAGCTCGCAAGAATCGGCGTTGTCTTATCGTTGGTTGCTTTCATTGCCAATATGCTTACAGCCGTCTTCCTGATGCCTCAGCTCATGCAGGGATCGATGGGCATTTCCGGCGCGACGTTTTAGTCGCACGCACAATATAAAATAGCGTCGTTTTCTCAAAGGGCCGTCCGTGTGACGGCCCTTTGTTTTGGACGCAAGGGTATTCTTACGTCGATGAACGGCATTTCGTCTGATTTCAATTGATGAAAGAACGAATGCATCGATGAAGCGCGTCGATGGTCAGCGGGTCATTAAAGCACTGCTGAATTCGATAGAGACCATCATTTTTTATGGCCAAGGAGTCATGAAAAGACAAAAGTGGGCCTTAGAACGGCTCTCAGAGCTTCGTATCTATAAGGCCTGGTCAAATGCATGAAATAAATGCATTCTGAATTATCGATAATAAGTCTTATGTAAAGCTGTGAAGTAAAACGCTACAGGGCGCAACAATGCCACATATGATTATATCTCCTGGTCAACGGCGATAAATTGCATGTGAGGCCTTATGAAATCGTATGCGGTTTGGAAAAAATCGCGTAATAGATTCCATTCTGCTTCCAGGTTTACGGAGACGGTCCGATTGCCGAGAATCCTCCTTCGTTGAATACATCCACCACATTGCAGGCTACGATGGATTATGGCGAGAAATCACGGTATTGTTTCACAAGAATTATTCGAGACTCTTCTTTATCAAGGAGGTTTTCATGCTTAACAAGTTGCTAAGATCAATCGGCATAGGAAGCGCTCGAATCGATACGGTCCTGAAGGATTCTACCGTAGTCCCTGGAAGCTATCTGAGAGGCGAAATCCGCATCACAGGAGGAAACGCAGCTCAGGAAATCGAATGCGTCTACATGGCACTTGTAACCGATTATGAAATCGAAGTTGACGACAGCACTGTGAATCGCAGCTTCCAACTCGCCAAGACTCGCCTATGCGATCGGTTCGTTGTACAAGAAGGCCAAGAACTCGTTATGCCGTTCAGCATTCTTGTGCCGCTTTATACGCCCGTATCAATGGGAAAAAGCAAGGTTTGGGTTCAAGCTGGCCTTGACATCAAATCCGCAGTCGATCCCCAAGATCGCGATTATGTGCAGATTCGCCCGCATGTTTTTTACACTCTGCCGAACAGCTTGGATTTCGCCTGTATGAAGTGGATGTCGAAAAGGCCTCTCCCCGCTTCTCCCAAGGCGCTCTCCCCTTCGTCCAGGAGTTCGAATTCAAGCCCGCATCGGGAGAGTTTCGCGGTAGGCTCGACGAGCTCGAGGCGATCTTCTCCTTGTCAGACCAGAGCGCAACCGTCACATTGCAGATCGACCGCCGCGCTCGAAGTATTGGCGGTATGATTTTCGAATCCATGGGACTTGATGAGTCGTATTTCCAATTCTCCTATGGACATTCAGACCTGGCAAACCTAAACACGTATCTAGCAGATGCAATAAGGCGTTTTTGCTAGATACAGCTCAAGGAAACAACCGCTCTGTACGCTTCTCCTTATTATTGTCGTCTCGTTCATATACGCTGTATATTATCCTGTCCAACGTTTTGATGCGGCGGATTTTTAATCGACTGATTTATTGTCAGGATAGAATCAGGCTGCTTCCTATTACTTTGAACAGGTATAACGTAAACTATACTTTGTATAGTTTACAAAGTATAGCAAATCAGAGAAGGATATTGCAGCTACCCTTGCCTTCGGATTCGTTCCATATTTACGTCACATTCGCTTCCTTTAGTCCTCTTGCAACTTGCTCATGCTGTTGCAATAATCGCCACAAGCCCTCGTACCCGGGGGCTTTGGTGTACTGAGATTCGTCGAAAGGCCATTCGCATGTCTTCGCAGCAATCTTCTTCAAGCGCAGGCCATGTGGGCCGAGGCATCCTTTTCACCGCAATCGGTGCCTGCTGCTGGGGTTTTTCGGGCACCTGTGCGCAGTTGCTTACCAGCACGTATGGAATTCCCGTTTCCTGGCTCATTACCGTACGCATGTGCGCGGGCGCATCCCTCTTCCTCGTTGTGTGCCTTCTGAAAAATTGGCGCAGCTTCCGTGCGGCCCTTCGCGACACACGCTCGTTACTCCACATGATTGTATTCGGCCTCCTCGGCGTGCTCCTGACGCAGTTCAGCTACATTACCTGCATCTCTTACACCAATGCAGGAATAGGTACCGTCCTCGAGAGGCTCGGACTGATTATCATCCTCTTCTATATATGCATCACCGTACGTCGCCTCCCCCGCGTTCGCGAAGCACTCGGCGTGCTCCTCGCTCTTGCGGGCGTCTTTCTCATTGCCACCCATGGCAGCTTCGAAGCCTTGGTTATTCCGCCCGAGGGCCTATTCTGGGGTTGCATGACAGCCGTTGCTATGGCCTGCTATACGCTCATCCCTGTCAAGCCCCTTGCTAAATGGGGCAGCTTCATCGTCACCGGCATCGCCATGTCCACCGCAGGAATAACTTCGGCAATCATGCTGCAACCTTGGAATCTCGATGTCATTGTTTCTCCCGAAGTCATCGCCGTCGTTGTCGTCATGGTGGTGGTAGGTACGTTCGCCGCCTATCTTTTCTACCTCCAAGGCGTTCGCGATGCAGGGTCTATGAGGGCTGGCTTGATTGGATGCCTCGAGCCAGTATCGGCCATCGTGATATCGGCACTGTGGCTTCATACACCCGTCAGCCTATTCGACATCGTGGGAACCGTCTTGATTCTTTCTATGGTGGCGCTTACCACGCAGAAAGATAAAAACGAAGTTCACGACAAGTTCTCCGGATCGCTTCGTGACGTGCCGTTGTTTCAAGGTAGCGCATCGCGCCTCGGTTATTACGAAACCCGTCATGCAACGAGTGCTGACCTGAACGCATTCGCAGAGGTCATCGAAACGGGAAGGCGCCTCGTGGCTGAACTCGGCATCCTCGAGCCGGGCGAAAAGAAATATCCGTCCGAACGTCGCATCATGCGTGCCATAGACCACGGAGACGCCTATGTGGTGACCATGGATGCATCCGCCGCCAAAACGACGCTGAACGACCGGGAAGCATCCATCGTCGACTCCGTCGCCGCAACGGCCGACGGGAAAAGAGCGATTGGAGCTTTCTCGCTCGATATGAACGGCGATCCCGCGTATGCGCGCTCGTCTGGTGCCGTATGGACTGATTTCTCCGACTCCCATCCCAAGGGCGAGAGCGAATATGCTGCTTTACACTGGGTGAGCGTCATTCCTGAAGCGCGACGCAGCGGCGTTGGCATGTTCATCCTCGGCGAAGCTGAGCGTATGGCGAAGGCGGCCGGCAAATCTTGCATCCGCGCCGATATCTACGAAGGAAACGAACCGATGAAAAAACTGCTCGAGCGCTATGGATTTCATCCTTGCGGAAGGATTGTCTTGCGCAATAGCCGTGGCCAAGAACGGGTGCGCAGCGCCTACGAGCTGATTTTGTAAGAACCAGACTCTCCTCTTTTTGCATTTCTACCAGAGGGAATCGGCCCTCGCATCCGATGAAGGAGCCACTATGATCGATTCGTCATCCACAGCTCTCGTTATGATAGATATGCAGAACGGATTCATAAACGAGACTTCTCCCCTCTGCGTCGCTGGGGCGAAAAAGAGCATTTCCGCCTGCAAGCGGGTTCTCGAATATGCACGACAAAACGCCGTGCCGGTCTATCATATCGTCCGCCGCTATGCCGCCGACGGCTCCGACGTTGAGCCGTGCCGATACGATACCTGGAAAGACGAACGACCCCTATCTAATGTATGCCCCGAGGAAATCGGCCCGTCAGAGCCTGCCGAGTTGGCTCCTTTGGAGGGCGAAGCCGTCATTGTAAAGCCTCGTTTTTCGGCGTTTTTCCAAACAGACCTTCATGCAAGGCTTCAAAAGCAAGGAATTGACACGCTCTTGCTTACGGGCACTACTACGCCCAATTGCATACGATCCACCTGCTATGACGCGCTTTCCTACAACTACGATGTCATTGTCGTAGAAGACGCCACTTCCTCTCGAAACGAAGACGTGCAGCGCGCCAATATGGAGGACATGGCCTTTATCGGCGCGCGCATCATTCGAAGCGTCGACCTGTAGCGTTTGGAAACAGGGCCGGACATTCCTGCGTGCGATCGCGTAAGACGCAATGCCGAAGAAACACCTTGCAAGCCGAAAACATGGAGGGATCGCGAGACGCCTTGACCGCGTTATGGCGTCTCGATATGGTATCCGCCATGTTTTCTTCCGTCGCTCATATCTATCGCCACGTCCGCATGATGGGCGATTTTGCCATGCGGGAAGAAACCATGCAGGCGGTCGGCTCCACGAGCCTTTCCGCTATGCTCATCTAAGACCAGTTCCGAAATCTCATACAACACGAAAACCGCAGCTCCGTATGCTCTGCATGCGTTGCGTTGTATTCCCTCGTTTCGGAAAGGAACCTTCTTTTGAGCACTTCCCCTTCATCTAATGACGTCCGCAAGGCAACACGCCATGAAATAATGGTTGTCGGCATCGTCATCGCAGGTGCGTTTCTCGCCATCCTAAACCAAACCGTCCTTGCCCCCGCCCTACCGGGGCTTATGGAGACGTTTCAAGTCAACGCTGGCACCGCACAATGGGTGACCAGCATATACATGCTGGTCAACGGCATCATGGTCCCTGTATCGGCGTATCTTATTGACAAGTTCCCCACGCGAAATCTGTTTTTCGCATCGATGGGCGTGTTTATCGCCGGCACCGTTCTTTGTGCAATGGCCCCGACATTCGAAATCTTGATTGTCGGGCGAATCCTGCAGGCAGCGGGCGCGGGCGTGCAGATGCCATTGGTTGCCGTCGTGCCCATGCTGATCTTTCCGCCCGAAAAGCGCGGAACGGCCATGGGCATGGCCGGCATCGTCATGTCGGTTGCCCCTGCTGCAGGCCCGGTGGCCGCAGGAATGATTATCGATTCCATGGGCTGGCGTGCAATGTTTTGGTCGATCGCCCCGCTGGGCGTTATCGTACTGGCCGCCAGCATCTTCTTGCTCAGCAACGTCGGCGAACTGAAGAATCCTCGTCTCGATATGCCGTCCGTGCTGCTTTCCACCGTAGCGTTTGGCGGCCTGCTTTACGGCTTCTCGAGCGCATCGAGCCTGGGCTGGACGAATCCCGTCGTCATCGCGGTCATCGTCATAGGCGCCCTGTGCCTCATCCTTTTCGTTCGTCGCCAGAAAAAACTCGACGAACCCCTGCACAGCTTGCTACGCTGAAATCCAACGTCTTTGCGTCCTCAACCATCATTGTGACCTGATCGACTGCGCAGCCGCCGTAACAAACGTCACGCTGCCTATTTTCCTGCAGAACGTCTTGGGAGCGAGCGCGCTGAGACGGGCATGGTCATGATGCCCGCTGCAGCCGTCGGCATCATCATCAGCCCCTCTCGGGTGTCATCTTCGACAAATTCGGTCCTCGCTGGATGCCCGTGGGCGGCCTGGCCCTGATGAGCGCAGCGCTCTTCGGATTCTCGCGCATCGGCTCCGACAGCACGCTGCTTGTCGCCGCCGTCCTGTGCACATGCATGGCGGCGGGCCAGACCATGGCCAACATGCCCGCGAACACCTGGGGCATCAACGCGCTGTCCAACGACATGATCGCCCACGGCAACGCCATCAGCAATACGGGACGCCAGGTGGGCGGCGCCATCAGCACGGCGTTGATCGTAACCGTCATGACTATGGTGACATCGGCCAATGCATCAAGCGGCCTGGCCGAATCGACCGCTTTGGGCGTTCAGGCGGCCTATGGAATCTGCGCGCTCGTCGGCGCTGCGACGCTTGTGTTCGCCATCGTGAAGGTTCGTTCGAAAAGCAAGGAGGCATAGACATGGAAACGGTAACGGTCGGATCGATCATGGAGCACGACGCCTATTCGTGCTCGGCGCAAGCGACGCTCAAGGATGTGACGAAAAGCCTCATCGATCGAGGGGTAAGCAGCTTGCCGGTGGTCGACGACGACAACCATGTGGTCGGATTCATTAGCGACGGCGACATCATGCGCGCGATCGCCGAGCATAAGACCCGCTCTATATTCTCGGGCGGCGCTCCCACCATGCTGTACTACGACGACGAAACCATCGAACAGAAGGTGCTTTCGCTCAGGGAGCGCAACGTAATGGAGCTTGCCACGCGCAAAGTGCTGTGCGTGACGGAGAACCAGAGCGTGGGGCGCGTTGCGGACACGTTGGCGAAAGAAGTTCAAAAGCTTCCCGTCATCGACGAGCACGGTCGCCTTGTGGGCGTTATTCGCCGCTCTAGCATCATGCGCTACGCTTTCGACCTGCTCTTTCACGACAACGAGAATAAGAAGCAGGACGAATAGAGGTGTTCGGACAATTGAAGCCGACAAGCACCAGGGCCCTGGCATTTGCCAGGGCCCTGGTGCGTCCGCGAAGCAAACATGCGAAAGCGGACGCAACCGCATGCGCCGCGTTTCATTCTTCGGACCGGAAATCGGCCTTCGTATTTTCTTCTCTATCTTTCGAGTTTCTTTAGAAACGTCACCCATGCTGGATACAGCGAGGAAACGCAGTCAAATGAAATGAGAGATAGGAGAACGCATGGATTGCCTTTTGGAAACGCGCGCGTTAACGAAATCGTTCGGACGCGGCGAGCGCGCACAGACCGTGGTCGATGCCGTGGACATGCACGTGGAAACAGGGCGCGTTTACGGGCTGCTGGGCCCGAACGGCGCGGGTAAATCTACGCTGCTTAAAATGGTCACCGGCATGCTGCGCCCTACCTCCGGCGACATCCTGTTCGATGGACGTCCTTGGCGCCGTGAAGACCTTTACGACATCGGATCGCTTATCGAACATCCCCGCTCTACCCCAATTTGACGCGCGCGAACCTGCGCGTACTCTGCGCCATGCTCGGCATCGACGTTGCGCGTATCGAGGAGACGTTGGAAACGGTGGGCCTCGCCGACACTGGGTCGAAGCGCGCGGGAAGCTTCTCGCTTGGCATGAAGCAGCGTCTCGGCATTGCGCTTGCCCTCGTAGCGCACCCGAAGCTACTTGTGCTCGATGAGCCGGCCAACGGCCTTGACCCTATAGGCATCGAGGAGCTACGGGAGCAAATCCGTTCGTTTGCCGATGCGGGCATCACCGTAGTGGTGTCGAGCCACATCCTCACCGAAGTGGCCCATGTGGCAGATCGCATCGGCATTATCGTGAAAGGAACGCTTGCCTTCGAATCCGATTTCACCGAAGACATCAATTTGGAAAAGCTGTTCATGGATGTGTGCCGCAACAAGCGCAGGAGAACGCAGCGAGAAGGCGGCAACCGATGAAAGCAAAATCGCAGCCTCGCTGCAAGGCCTCGCACAAGAGCCTGCGTGGCTTTCGCGAAGCGTTCGCGGCGGAAGCCATGAAGGGCCTGCAGCGGCGCGCAAAACGGCGCTTTCTCCCCGTTCATGTCTGCTCGGCTTGATGGGCTCGGGCCTTGTCACCGCCGGTCATGGGCCGGGCGGCGCAGGGTTTAACACCTACGGTTGGTGCTGGTGGTATACGCTTTTACTTCCCGTCGCCATCGCGCTTGTCACGGCAGGCGTGGCCAACATTGACGTGAGGCAGAAATTTCACGGCATCATGAGCGCGCCCATGCGTCTTAAAGGCGTCTGGCATGCGAAGGTCGCCTACGCGTACATACTGGTTGTGGTGGCAAACCTCGTGGTCGGTCTTAGTTCGAGCGTAATCTGGCTGTTGGGCGGAAACGCCGCAGACCCACTTGCAAGCGCGGGCATGGTTGCGCTTCTGAGCGCGTCTTCTCTCTGGATGATTCCTGCGGGGCTTTTTCTCACCATGCGTTTCGGCATGCTCTGCGGCATTGCCATGCCGCTTCTGATGCAGTTGGCCGCCGGTATTGCGGCATGCAACGATATATGGTGCTATTGCCGCTGCGGCAGCCATGCGGCTTGTGCTTCCTTTGGCGGGCGTAGCTCTTCGGGCGTGCCGCTTGTGCCGGGGAACGTTCGGCGTCGTAGCGGCGCGGACCGCCGCATTGTTCGTCGCGTTGCGTTCGGTGTTGCGCCGTCTTTACGGCGCTGGTTCGCCAAACGAGAGGTGAACTAGCCATGATACGCTCTTATCGTTTGGTGCGTGGCGTATGCCGCCAGCGCCGATCCACCTTCTCTACCCTCTTGCGCTCCGAAATGATACGCCTGCATCGGTCCTCGATCGTGATACTGCATGTGACACTCGCTGCGGCAATCGGCCTTGCCGCAGGAGCGTATTTCGCAACTACACCATGGGACCCGCTGCTTGCCTATGATGCATTCGTGCAGCTTCTGGGCGCAGGCGCGGCGCTTCTTGCCGGCATCTCCTGCGGACTATCGCTCGACACCGAACGCGAGGCGGGCGAGTACGCCAACCTCTTAGGCCATCCGTTGCGCTGCCGTGCATTCGGCGCGAAAGGCGTCGTGCTGCTGGGATTGGGCGCGCTGGCCTGCCTGTGCGCACTGCTGCTGTTCCTCGGCATACTGGCGATGGCCGGCAAGCCCACGCCTTCTGCATCGACCGTCGTGTTGTCATTCGCCGCCTTGGCAGCAGGCTCGACCACGCTTTACGCCATCGCCCTCGCAACAGCGCTCGCATGGGGGCGCAACGCCGCCATCGCCATCGGCGCGCTGGGCTTCATGATTGCTCTTGCATCGCTCGGCGGACTGGGAAACGGCCTGGTAACAGGAACGCTAAGCGCTTCGCTTGCGCCGCTTGCCCTGATAGCCGTCCCCTTTACGTGGCCTGCGCGTCTCGCCGCGCTCAGCGTCGAGGTTCCCTTGGCCGCGGCTATACCGCATGCACAAGAAACGCTCGATGCGCTGCTTGCCAACGCCGCCACAAGCGCTGCCCTGTGCGCAGTGGGCACGATCGTCTCGATCGTCCTGTGGCTTATATGGGTGAAACGCTTCGAAGATCGACGCCGTACGAAAGAATAGGAGCTGTCATGGCCCGCAACAAAACTCTGATTCCTCTCGTTGCCGCACTTGTCATCGTGGTGGTCTGCACCGCAGCCGGCGCCTGGGTCGCGCAAAGTCGCGATGCATGGTTTGTCAGAACCATGCTTGACCGCGCGGTTCCTTGGCAGCAGCCAGACATCTGCTATGCGCCCACGCCCGATGCCGAATCGTATTTCCAGATTTACGACGACGCTGCGGGCGCCTACGAGAACTACGTCTACGAAATTAAGGCCGAAGACGCCGAAGGGACAGCTCGACGCGTGGTGTTGGTGTCTTTCGGTACAATGCTCGACGAGAGCAAGCCCTACGTCAAGATGAGCGTGAAAGGCTCGAGCGTCTGCGCATGGGAATACGCTGATGCTCCGGGCGATTGACCGAACATGCCGATACGTTTGAGCCCCGATGAGCGCAGGCCAGCCTAGAGCAGCTTGCGCGTATCGTAAGAAGAAAGGAGCGAACCGAACATGGCCAGGATTCTTGTCATAGACGACGAGCCGACGATTCTATCCTTGCTCGCGACCATCTTGAAAAAGGACGGCCATGAAGTGACTGCCGTCGAAAGCGCGGATAGGGCTCTCGAGCTGAATCTCTCCCGCTTTGACCTTATACTGTGCGACGTCATGATGCCCGGCACCGACGGGTTTGCTTTCGTGTCGGTCGTACGAGACCGTCTTGACTGCCCTATCGTTTTTCTCACGGCGAAAAGCGAGGAAAACGATGCGGTGACGGGGCTATCGGTCGGAGCCGACGACTATATCAGAAAGCCGTTCGGCGCGGCGGAGCTTCGTGCGAAAGTGAGCGCTCATTTGCGGCGCGAGCGTCGTGAACATCATGCGGCGCTTTCGTTCGGAGACATACGAATAGACCTGGCCGCGAAGCAGGTTTTCGTGCGAGACGAGCTTGTCAAGCTGACGAAGTCCGAATACGAGATATGCGCGCATCTGGCGAAGCATCCGGGGCAGGTGTTCTCCAAGGCGCAGATTCTGCAATCTGTGGCAGGTTGGGATGCCCGAAGCGACGCCTCTACCGTCGCCGTGCATATAGGCAACGCCCGATCGAAGCTGAAGGACGCCGGCGTATCGCCGATAGAAACGGTCTGGGGAATAGGATACAAATGGATAGGCTGAATCCGAACGGAAAACATCGGGCGAAATTCGCAGCATCGCATGAAAAGACACGACGCGGCATGCCGTTTTCCCTCGTCATCGCCAGATATTTCGTTTATGTGCTGATAGGGTCGCTCTTTGTGGCAGGCGCCGTAGTGTCGCTGCTTATCGCAGCCGTAAACTCAGGCGTGCTCTACCCCAGCAATTATGCGAGCATCGACCACGAGGCGATGGTCGGAAAGATAGAAGCGCGCGGCACCGTTGAGGACGACGACGTGCCGTCATGCTACCGGTGGGGCGTCTTCGACAAGACGGGAAAGCTTGTTGAAGGGGATTTCGATGCGCGAAGCGAGGAATGGGCCGAAGCCTTTCTTCGTGACGGCAGCGTGGATTCCATGGTCTATTCTTCCCCGCTAGGCTCACCCGTCTATGCAACGAGTGCATCCTTGGAAAACGGCGACGTATGCGTGCTCATCTACGATTTCAACCCCGACTTTGTCTCCAAGGCACTGCGAGACGCCTTCCCCGATCCCCAAGGCGCCGTCCTGCTTTTGGGCGCCGTTCTGTTCGCGGCCATGCTTGCCCTCATCGCCATGCGCGCCTCCCATGTGCTGCAGCGCAAGCTCTCCCCTCTCGTCGATGCCGCACGGCGCATCGGAAGCCGCGATCTCGATTTCAAGATCGCGCGCGGGAACGTACGCGAGACCAACGAAGTCCTCGACGCAGTCGACGAGATGCGCCTATCGCTCAAAGAATCGCTCGAGGAGCAGTGGGCTTGCGAGCAAGCGCAGCGAGAGGCGCTTTCTTCCCTGGCGCACGACTTGAAAACGCCGTTGACTATCGTCCGCGCCAATGCCGATCTGCTTCTCGAAAGCGAGCTTGAGACGGAGCAAAAAACGTGCGCGGCCCAGATTCGCGACGCCTCGCTTGATATGAAGGAATTCGTCGAACGCATCATCGGCCTATTTCGCGCAGCCACTTCCTCTAAAGAAGGCGACGCCGCCTTGGCCGATGCGTGTTGCGTCGATATCGTCTCGAAGGCGGAAGCTCTCGCCAGGGCGCGCGGCTACCGCATCCAAACGACCCGAGAACGGTTCGGCCGACGTCAAGTCGCCCATGCCGCCGATATGGTGCGATGCATGATGAACCTTGTGGACAATGCGATGTCGTATGCGCCGCCCGATACAACGGTGCATCTTGCGTTTTCCGAATCGGGCCTCCCCGATTCTCCTCAGTCCCGCGCGCTGCGTATGGATGTGGAAGACGAAGGCCCCGGATTCTCCGAAGAAGCCCGCCCGCGCGACCGAACGTTTTACCGACAGATGCACGTTTGCATGATGGACACCTGGCCAGGGGCTTCATATCGTGCAGGAAGAGATGCGCCGCTGCAGCGGAAGCGTTGCATCTCGAAAACACGAAGAAAGAGCTCGGGCGACGCTTTCATCTTTTTGGATGGCAGAAGGAGAAAAGCGCTGATGCCGGCGGATTCGCCATGCCAGAGCCTCAGCAATACCGAAAAGCGGTTCGAAACGATGCTACGCCTGAACCAGGACCCCAAACGGGCCTTCTTACCTGATGCCCGCGCGTGCGCCGCCGAGGTCGACCGTTTCGCCGCGAAGAGCGTTGCGCCCTCTTCGATGCTTGCGCCCTTTGCCCGGCGCACCAGCCTTCGCGCTGGGCACCGCGCTCGCGGTCACGCTGCATCGCTGCATCCACGCGCATCTTCCTCTGCGCGTTTGCGGTCGATTTCCTCCCAATGGGCGCGCTCCATGCGCGTCATCGAGCGCGCGGCCGCATGACGAGTATCGGACAGGCGGGCCGACGAAGAGCCTGCACGAGGCATCACCGTCTTCATCCTGGTCGTGGCACTCGGAGCAGCTGCGTCGCCCAGCCTGTGCGCGAACTGGGCATCGCTGCGCAGCGCGACCGTAGGCGCGCTCGGCCTTTCCGAGTAATGCGCCGCGTTTTCGTCCAGAACAAGGGTCGCATCGTCCTCAGACGGTATATTTTGAGTTGCGAACGGCTCGTCTGTGACAGCATCCGGCACAACATCGAATCCGTCGAGTTCGACGTCGCCCGCATACTCATCGAAAGGCACGTCCGGGACGACAGAACGCATGGCGCGCGTCTCGCCGGCGGCGTAAGCCGCGCTCGTCGTGGCACTCGGCTGACTTTCTCCGCGCTTAAAGAAGTTCATGCGAATAGAGACGTATTCCATCACGAGTAGCGACAAGAGGATGCACATGACGATCAGATACGACAGCACGGCGCCCGAAAGTCCGGTGAAGCCAATGAGCAGAAGCGGTACGAAGATGGAGAACGCAAACGTGAGCAGATACAGCTTCGTAACGTCTTTCTGCCGACGGAGCACAGTGATGGCCTGGTAGAGAAAGTCGATCACGGCCGTTACGCCGCCGGCAGCGATCATGACGAAGCTCAAACCTCGGAAAGGCTCGAAATCGATGCCGTAGAGGAAGCTCAGGATGGGAATGCCGATCCAGCCCATGAAGCCCATGACAAGGGCGGTTAGGGCAACGGTAACGCCGACAATGGCAAAGATGGCAAGGTCGAAGCGCTTGCGGCGTTTCGGGTCGGCCCAGACCTCGGCAAGACGCACGAGCAAGGGCTTGTAAATCATGCTGACTGTGAGAAGGATGCCTTGCGCCGGGAAGTACAGAGCGTTGAAATACAGCTGGTTTTCGTAGGCCAGCATGCCTTCCATGACGAACTTCGGCATATTCTCGATAAGATTGAACAAAAACAGCGCCACGAACAAAGGAAAGCACTGCTTGAGCAGCTCCACGACGCCTTTCGGGCTCCAACGGCGCGACTTCGGGGTTTCGAAAAACGCGAGAGGAAGCGTGAGCACGAGAAGCGAAGCAACGGACGCCACCGCCATGGCGACCGAGGCTACGCAAGGTTGCGCGTGACGAGCAGGAGAAGTGAAAGGCCACGACGACCGCGACGGAGCGCAGCGCTTGGAAAGACCCGCCAGATACATTTTGTCCGCCTGCTGCAGACGACCTTCGTACACGTCCGCCAGAGCGTCGACCATCTTATAGAGATAGACGCCCATGCAGATGGTGAACATCTGACCGTCGTAGCCGCGCATGAAACAGTAGGCAACGCCTACGACCATCATGACGATGCAGGTGATGACACGATTGACTTGGTAATCGGAAAAAGCATACCGCTCGGAAAGATCGGACACCTGAAACGTTCGCACGCCGTAATTGCCCATGAACATAAGAACGAGGCCCGTGATAAAGGCCATGGAGAACATGCCTGCCTGCTCTGCGCCCACAAGCTGTGTGACAACGATCGTGAGTAGCGGGAAGACCATGCCCCACATGCCCACGCCGATGCTGGTGCACACGAAGTCTCGGCGAGTCCTGTGCGATGCATACTGCTCTTCCTGATCGCCTAAAGAGCGCTCCGATACGGCTCCGAGAAGACGATTGCACCATTCGTTGGTTATGCGCACGAGATAGTTTTGCTTATGCGCCATGCAGCAGGTCGACCCCCTTCGTGAATCTTGAAACGAAATCTAGTCTAGCGCGATTGCTCGCAAACAAACGATAGGAGGCGGCTTTTCAGCAGAGATCCACGCTTGTAGGAGGCACGCCGGCAAGCACGCGATACCGAAAAGGGGCGAAACGTGCATTTCGCACACGACCGGCCTTACAGGGCGTGCGAAGAGAACAGAGGGTCGTCCTCCCACAGAATCACAGATCCTGCCTTGCGCGTCGCGTTGAGGTCGATGACACGCTGGTTGCTCGATCCCCGAAAACGCAACGTGATGTCCTTCAGCGATTCGACGAACGGCCCATCGACAAGAACGTCGATGCAAGCGAGCATGCGCTCGGTCTCCCCCGTCTTTTTCTCGCCGAGGAGTTCTTCAAACGTGTCGCCCGTATAGCACCATATCGTTTTGCCGGGATAGGTCTTTTTCACCTTCTCGAGAAAGTCCACGAGCCCTTTCTGGTTCTCAGGCTCCATGGGCTCTCCACCGAGGACGGAAAGGCCGTCGATATAAGTCGGGGTGAGGCTTTCGAGAATCGCCTGTTCGACCGACTCGTCGAAAGGATTGCCTGCGGTGAAGCTCCAGGCCTCTTCGTTGAAGCAAAATGGGCAGCGTCTGCGGCAGCCGGACACGAACAGGCTGGTGCGTACGCCTTCCCCGTTGGCGATATCGCAGTATTTGATCGTCGAATAATGCAACGCGAGCTCCTTTCGTCTAGTGCCTTTCTGGCAGCATCCGCTGTTGTATCCCGCATCCACGCGCGAAAACGGCACGTAGAGCCTGCAGGGGACGCGTCGCTCAGACCCCGCAGACAGCAACCGCCCCGTTGCGGGGCGGTTGCGCAAACCTTGACGTGAGCGAGCGCCGTCATCTTTTCGCGAAACCGCGCGACGGCGCCGAATACCGCTAAAGATGCAGCACGCGATCACGGATTTCTTCGGTACGGCCCTGATTCCAGAACTGCGTTCCGATGTAGCCGCACGTACGACGGGCCACGTTGAGCGTGTCCTGATCGCGGTTGCCGCAATGGGGGCACTCCCACACGAGCTTGTTGTCGTCTTCGACGATAGCGATCTCTCCGTCGAAGCCGCACTTTTGGCAGTAGTCGCTCTTCGTGTTGAGCTCGGCGTACATGATGTTGTCATAGATGTACTGCAGCACGCGGATGACCGCCTGCAGGTTGTCCTGCATGTCCGGAACCTCGACATAGGAGATGGCTCCGCCCGGCGACAGGCGCTGGAACTCGCTTTCGAACTTCAACTTCGTGAACGCGTCGATTTCCTCGGACACGTGCACATGGTAGCTGTTGGTAATGTAC
>JBKTHK010000023.1:0-25994 GCA_047240885.1 Slackia sp.
TCCTGCGGCGGTGCGCGTGGTTCGCATCGAGCATCAGTCTTTGGAGCTTTCCGCCATCGTAACGGGGTCTTCGGTGGCGATGATATGCGGATTGCCTCTTGGCCGCGTCGTGGGCCTTGCCCTTGGATGGCGCATGACGTTTTTCTGCATTGCCGTGGTATCCTTCGGCGTTCTGGCGTATCTTGCCGCGGTCTTTCCGAAGGTTCCCGCGGGCGAGCGCTTTTCTGCCCGAGAGCTGCCGAAGCTCTTGAAAAACCCTGTTCTTATGGGGGTGTATGTTGTGACTGCCTTGATGGCGACAGCTTACTATACAGGGTATAGCTATATCGAGCCGTTTTTGCAGCAGATTGGCGGGTTTTCGGACGGGTCGATTACGGCGGCTCTTTCCATATTCGGTATTGCGGGCATTGCGGGAAGTGCGCTGTTCGCCCGTCTCTATGCGGGGCGTCGTCGGCGTTTCGCGTTTCTCATCCTGGCGCTTTTCGGCATCACGGCATCGCTCTTTCTTATGCTGCCTTGCGCAACGGGTTTTGCTTTTGCGTCGAGCATGTGCGTTCTTTGGGGAGCGTGCGCAACGGCCTTCAACGTCTCGCTTCAGTCTGAGATTCTCAAATATGCCCCCGAAGGCGCTGCCGCGGTTGCCATGTCCATTTTCTCCGGGATTTTCAATCTTGGCATCGGCGGCGGATCGGCGATAGGCGGAGCAGTAAGTTCGGGCATGTCAATTTCGTGGGTCGGTGTCGTCGGGGGATTTATCGGGGTGGCAGGCGTTGCGGCTTGTGCCGTGTTCCTGATTCCTTCCATGAGTAAGAGAGAGGTCGTGCCAAAGTAGAGAAACGAGTGATTTCGTGTACGGCCCTTTGCATTTGTCCGCTTTTGAAGATCCTGCTCTCCTGAAAGGTTTCTCGCCTATTTTCCGCTTCTCAAAAAATCGTGTATGCTATCGGTTCGTTGAATCGAATTCGGCTCTTGCCGTGAATCATAAAGCGTCAAATCAATTCCGCATCGGAGGATACAATCTTGAAACTGGTTGTCACCGAGAAAAACATTGCCGCCCAGAAAATAGCCGACTTGCTCAGCGTCGGAAAGCCCAAGGCCGACAAGGTCTACAACACCCCCGTGTATCGCTTCCAGGTGGATGGTGATGAGTGGGTGACCATCGGTTTACGTGGCCATATTCTCGAGCCCGATTTCATGCCCTCCATCGTCTATAAGAAATCAAGCGGCTGGCAAGGCGTCACGGCGGAAGGCGAAGTCGTTCCTGCTCATATCCCTGACTTCCTTCCTAAGCCTCCTTTCAAAACGAAGCGCAAGCCCTTCAAGGAAGATGGCGTTGAAATGGGCGCATGGAAGATGGATGCGTTGCCGTATCTTGCATATGCCCCCATCGAAAAGAAGCCCAAAGAAAAAGACATCATTCGTAGTCTGAAGAATCTGGCGAAAAAGTCCGACGAAATCATCATCGCGACCGACTTCGACCGCGAGGGCGAGCTTATTGGGTCGGATGCTTTGAGCTGCATGAAAGAGGTCAACGACACCGCTCCGGTGTTCCGTGCGCGCTATTCGGCAATCACCAAAGACGAAATCCAGCACGCGTTCTCCCATTTGGTGGAGCTTGACAACGACCTCGCCCAGGCCGGCGAAAGTCGCCAGGATATTGACCTCATCTGGGGCGCGGTGCTCACGCGCTATCTGACTATCGTGAAGTTCGCGGGTTACGGAAACGTGCGTTCTTCTGGCCGCGTGCAAACGCCGACGCTCGCTTTGATCGTGGCGCGTGAACGTGAGCGCATGGCGTTCGTGCCCGAGGATTATTGGGTCATCAAAGCTCGCTTCGGCAAAGAGCCCGAAGATTTCGAGGCAACGCATGCGACGGCTCGCTTCAAGGCGGAGGCGCAGGCCAATGCCGTCATGGGCCATGTCGAGGGTGCTTCGAAGGGCGTGATTTCTTCCATTGAAAAACGCAAACGCACGGTTGCGGCTCCGGTGCCGTTCAACACCACGAGTCTTATGGCCGCAGCGGCGTCCGAGGGCCTTTCTCCTGCGCGAACCATGCGCATTGCCGAAAGCCTTTATATGGACGGCTATATCAGCTATCCCCGCGTGGACAATACGGTCTATCCCGAGTCGCTCGACCTCGAGGGCACGGTGAGAAAGCTCTCCGACGTTGCGGTGTACCGTCCGTATTGCCAGGAGCTTCTTTCCAAGGGCGCGCTTGTCGCAACGCGCGGCAAGAAGGAGACCACCGACCATCCGCCCATTCATCCCACGGCGGCGGCCGACCCCGATAAACTCGGGGCGCCCGAATGGAAGCTCTACAACCTCATTGCGCGCCGCTTCCTGGCAACGTTGTCGGAATCGGCGGTCGTCGAAGGCACCAAGGTCACGATCGACGTTGCCTCCGAGCCGTTCGTCACACGCGGAGACGTGCTGGTGAAGCCCGGTTTTCGCGCTATCTATCCGTACGGCTTGAAAAAAGACGAACAGCTTCCTTCGCTCGAAGAGGGTCAGTCGGTCGATTTTCAGGGCGCAACGTGCACCAAGAAGCAAACCGAACCCCCGGCGCGCTATTCTCAGGGCAAGCTCATTCAGGAAATGGAGAAGCTGGGCCTTGGCACCAAGGCTACGCGCCATGCCATCATCGAGCGCCTGTATACAGTGAAGTACGTGCAGAATGACCCAATCGAGCCAAGTCAGCTCGGCATTGCCGTGTGCGATGCGCTGGGTAAGTTCGCTCCGCAGATCACCAGCCCCGATATGACGGCCACTCTTGAAGAAGACATGAACAAGATTGCTGCCGGCGAGAAATCGCGCAAAGACGTGGTGGATCTTTCTCGCGATATTCTGCATGATGTCCTGGATGAGCTTCTGCCGCATCAGGAGGAAATCAAAGACGCGCTGGCCGATGCTGTAGCGGCCGATGCCTACGTGGGTCCTTGCCCGAAGTGCGGAAAAGACCTTCAGTTGCGCGCATCGTCTAAAACGCGTTCTATGTTTATCGGATGCGCAGGCTGGCCCGATTGCGACGTGACCTATCCGCTTCCTAAGGGCAAGGTGGAGGCGCTCGAGGAAAAATGTCCGACATGCGGCATGCCGCGATCAGTGACGGCGTTTCGTTCGAAGCCGCGCACGCCAGCATCGATCCGAACTGCCCGACCAACCAAGAGCCGGATGTGGTTGTGGGGAAGTGTCCGACGTGTGCCGAAAAGGGGCTCGATAAAAGCTCATTGCAGTAGAATCCTCGTACGCTCAAGCGCTTCATTCGCTGCGAGAACTACGAGGAGTGCGAGACCAGCTATCCGCTGCCTCAGTACGGTGAGCTGACGGCCACCGAAGAAACGTGCGAGCATTGCGGCGCCCCCATGGTGGTCGTGAAGACCGCACGCGGCCCGTGGAAGCTCTGCCCGAATTTTAACTGCCCCGGTAAAGAGAAAGAGGCCGAGGAAAAAGAGGCGAAGGCTGCCGCGAAGAAGGATGCGTCGAAGTCGAAAGCTAAAAAAGCTTCTGCAAAGAAGGCTTCTGCGAAGAAGACGGCTTCAGTGAAATAACGCGAGAATACAACGACACGAAACAGTGAGCGTCGGTGAAACGGCGTTCACTGTTGGTATAGAGGGCGGTATGGCAGACGGTAGAAGAAAGCGTAAGGCCACGTACGACTTCTTGGATGCTCACATGCGGCTCGATATCGGACGAGCACGTTCAATATATCTTCACATTAAGGAAAAAGATTCTTGCGACGATTCCTGTCCCGGATTATAATTCAAAAGCTGCGTCCGCAAGTGAATGGATACACCCGGGCGCGTGGAAACGGAGTCGAGGCTGCACACTCCCAAGAACAGCCCATTCGGCAATCGTTTCCAAGAATGTAAGGGGAGCGCCTGGTACGTGCGAGGAGTGGCACGCGAGCAGGGCTCCAAGGAAGAAAGGTTGTTTGATGGGAATCAAGCAATACAAGCCGACTAGCCCCGGTCGCCGCTTCCAGACGGTTTCGGACTTCGCCGAAATCACCTGCAGCAAGCCGGAGAAGTCGCTTCTTGCGCCTTTGCCGAAGAAGGCAGGCCGCAACAACAACGGTCGCATCACCACTCGTCATCAGGGTGGCGGCAACAAGCGCCGTTATCGTATTATCGACTTCAAGCGCAACAAAGACGGCGTACCCGCCAAGGTTGCAACGGTCGAGTACGACCCCAACCGTTCCGCCCGCATCGCCCTGCTCCACTATGTGGACGGCGAAAAGCGCTACATCCTGCACCCCAAGGGCCTGCAGGTTGGCGACATGGTTGTTTCCGGCGTCGGCGCTGACATCAAGCCCGGCAACGCAATGCCGCTTTCCGAGATTCCCGTCGGTACGTTGATTCATGCCGTCGAGCTCCAGCCTGGCAAGGGCGCTGCTATCGCTCGCTCCGCAGGCACCTCTATCCAGCTCATGGGTAAAGAGGGCAAGTACGCAATCCTGCGTATGCCTTCCTCCGAAATGCGTCGCGTGCTTCTGACCTGCCGTGCCACCATCGGCGAGGTGGGCAATGCAGAGCATGCCAACATCAAGATCGGCAAGGCTGGTCGTAACCGCTGGAAGGGCGTTCGTCCTACTGTTCGCGGTACCGTCATGAACCCGGTCGACCATCCCCACGGCGGTGGCGAGGGCAAGAACAAGTCCTCGGGTCGTCATCCCGTTAGCCCCTGGGGCGTTCCCACCAAGGGTCATCGCACCCGCAACCCCAAGAAGGCTTCGAGCCGCCTGATCATTCGTCGCCGCAAGAAGTAAGCGACTGAAACGTTAAGGAGAAACTGTGAGCAGAAGTTTGAAGAAAGGTCCTTTCGTTGAGCCGCGTCTTCTCGGTCGCATCAATGCGATGAACGCAGCTGGCGAAAAGAACGTCATCAAGACGTGGTCTCGCTCTTCGACCATCTTCCCGGAAATGGTTGGTCACACCATTGCCGTTCATGATGGCCGCAAGCATGTCCCCGTATATGTCACTGAATCCATGGTTGGCCACAAGCTGGGTGAGTTTGCTCCCACCCGTACCTTCAAGGGCCATGCCAACAAGGGTAAGAAGTAAGGAGGTAAACACACATGGAAGCTAAAGCAACTGCTAAGTACGTGCGTGTGAGCCCCCGCAAAGCACGTCTCGTCGTCGACCAGGTCCGCGGCAAGGACATTGCTCGCGCCCGTGAGATCCTTCGCTTCTCTGAGCGTGCGATCTCCGAGGTCGTGGAGAAGGTTCTGAATTCTGCCGTCGCTAATGCGGAGAACAATCATCACATGCGTTCCAACAATCTCGTCGTCAAGGCTGCCTTCGTCGACGAGGGTCCCACTCTCAAGCGCATTCGCCCGCGTGCTAAGGGCTCCGCTTCGCGCATTCGCAAGCGTACCAGCCACATCACCGTCATCGTTGCGCCGCGAGAGGAGGCATAAATGGGTCAGAAAGTAATGCCCACCGGCTTCCGTCTCGGCATCACCGAGGACTGGCGTAGCCGCTGGTATTCCGATAAGGATTACGCCAAGAACCTGGAGAACGACATCGCTATCCGTCGTTTCCTGGACAAGTACCTCGCCAAAGCCGCCGTCTCCAAGGTTGAGATCGAGCGCGCTGGCGACAAGGTCAAGGTCATCATCGTCACGGCTCGCCCGGGCGTTGTGATCGGCAAGAAGGGTGCTGAAATCGAGAACCTGCGCAAGCAGCTTGCCAAGGTTGTCGGCGGCCCCGTCAACATCGAGGTCGTCGAGGTCAAGCGCCCCGAGCTCGATGCAGCTCTCATCGCTCAGTCTGTCGCTGAGCAGCTCGAGGGTCGCGTGGCATTCCGCCGCGCAATGCGCAAGGCTGTTCAGTCTGCTCGCAAGTCCGGTGCTCAGGGCATCCGTATCCAGTGCTCCGGTCGTCTGGGCGGCGCTGAGATGAGTCGTCGCGAGTGGTATCGCGAAGGCCGCGTGCCTCTGCACACCCTGCGTGCGAAGATAGACTACGGCTTCGCCACCGCTGCCACCACGATGGGCTCCATCGGCATCAAGGTCTGGGTCTACCACGGTGAAGTTCTTCCCGGCGGCAGGATTCCCCAGCCTGCACTCGAGGGCAATTCTCGCCCGTCTCGCGGTCGTCGCGACCGCAATGACCGCAACGAAAGGGGTGCTAAATAATGCTAGCTCCTAAGCGCATTCGTCACCGCAAGGTGCAGCGTGGCTCCATGAAGGGCAAGGCAAAGGGCTACACCCAGCTCCATCATGGCAGCTATGGCATCCAGGCTCTCGAGCCCCATTGGATCACCAACCGTCAGATCGAGGCCGCTCGTATCGCTATGACTCGTTACATGAAGCGTGGCGGTAAAGTGTGGATCACGATCTTCCCCGACAAGCCGATCACCCAGAAGCCTGCTGAGACCCGCATGGGTTCCGGTAAGGGTAACCCCGAGGCTTGGGTTGCTGTCGTGAAGCCGGGCCGCATTATGTTCGAGATTGATGGCGTTGACGAGGCCACCGCAAAAGAGGCTCTTCGTCTTGCTATCAACAAGCTGCCCATCAAGTGCAAGATCGTTTCCAAGGAAACGGAGGTGGCTAAATAATGAAGCCCGTTGAGATTCGTGAACTCTCTTCTGACGATCTGAACGTCAAGCTGAAGGAAGCTCGCGCTGAGCTGTTCAACCTGCGCTTCCAGATGGCTACCAGCCAGCTGGACAACACTGCTCGCGTGAAGCAGGTCAAGAAAGACATCGCGCGTCTTCAGACCGAGATGCGCGCTCGCGAAATCGCCGCTGCCGGCGCATTGAAGTAAGGATTCGGTGGGATTAGATGAGTGAAGCTACCCGTAATACCCGCAAGGTCCGCCAGGGCGTCGTTGTAAGCGCAGCCGGCGACAAGACCATTGTGGTTCAGATCAAGGAACGCAAGCCGCACCCCGTGTACGGCAAGATGATGACGAGCACCAAGAAGTTCCATGCTCATGATGAGAACAACGAGTGCGGCGTGGGCGATACCGTTTCCATCATGGAAACCCGCCCCCTGTCCAAGATGAAGCGCTGGCGCCTCGTCGAGATCATCGAAAAGGCTAAATAGTCTACGCTCTCAGCGTATTCTAGTATCGGAAGGATTGCACAATGATTCAGATGCAAACCATGCTGAACGTCGCCGACAACTCCGGCGCTCGCAAGGTGCAGTGCATCAGGTTCTCGGCGGCTCTAAGCGCCGTTACGCAGGCCTCGGTGACGTCATTATCTGCAGCGTCAAGGAAGCCGCTCCTAACGGCAACGTGAAGAAGGGTGACGTTGTTCGCTGCGTCATCGTTCGCGTGAAGAAGGAAGTCCGTCGCAACGACGGTTCTTACATCCGTTTTGATCAGAACGCCGCCGTTCTGATCAACAACGACGGTGCTCCCAAGGGCACTCGTATCTTTGGCCCTGTGGCCCGCGAGCTTCGCGACAAGAAGTACATGAAGATCGTGTCTCTGGCACCTGAAACGCTGTAGAGGAGGTCAGAAGCATGAAGATGAACATTCGCAAAGGCGATAAGGTCCAGGTCATTACTGGCAAGGACAAGTGTAAGCAGGGCGTTGTCCTGCGTGGCCTCCCCAAGGAGGAGCGCGTTCTCGTCGAGGGTGTGAACATGGTCAAGAAGGCCATGCGTCCTACCCAGCAGAACCCGCAGGGCGGCATCGTCACCAAGGAGGCTCCCATCCACGTCTCCAACGTGATGCTCGTTTGCCCGACGTGCGGCAAGCCGACCCGTATCGCTAAGAAACGCGTCGACGGCAAGGGCGTTCGCGTCTGCAAGAAGTGCGGCGCCGACATCGTTGAGCCCAAATAAATCAAGTTTTTGTGAGCGGGGGTTTTACAATCCCCGCTTGCTTGGTACAATGACCCTCCCTGTGTGTTTCATGCAGGGGTAGGGACGTAGGGTCGGAAATCCTGCGTTTAAATCATCGAAAAGGAGAAATTTCAAGATGGCTACTCCTCGTCTGAAGGAAAAGTACACCAACGAAATCGTCGCCAAGCTCGAAAGCGAGCTCAACATCGACAACATCAACAAGGTTCCGCGCCTTGAGAAGATCGTTGTGAACATGGGCGTCGGCGCTGCCGCTTCCGATTCCAAGCAGCTCGATGCCGCTATGGCTGACCTGCGTGTTATCACCGGTCAGCAGCCTTGCGTTACGCGCGCTAAGAAATCCATCGCAGGCTTCCATATCCGCCAGGGTATGGCTATCGGCTGCAAGGTCACCCTGCGTGGCAACCGCATGTGGGAGTTCTTGGACCGTCTGCTGTCCATGGCTCTGCCTCGCGTTCGCGACTTCCGTGGTATTTCCCCGACCTCTTTCGACGGCCGTGGTAACTACACGCTCGGCATCACCGAGCAGATGATCTTCCCCGAGATCGAATACGACAAGGTTGATCGTACCCGTGGTATGGACATCACCTTCGTCACCACCGCTGAAAACAACACGGATGCCAAGGCTCTTCTGGATGCCCTGGGCTTCCCGTTCAAGAAGAACTAGGTTTCTACTCGACGCTATCTGTTGAGTGAAGAAATAGGAAAGAAGGAAAAGCATGGCAAAAAAATCGATGATCGCCAAGGCTGCGCGCGAGCCGAAGTTCTCGACTCGTAAGTATTCTCGCTGCACTCGCTGTGGCCGTCCGCACTCTGTGTATCGCAAGTTCGGTCTGTGCCGCGTGTGCCTGCGTGAACTCGCAAGCAAAGGCGAACTGCCCGGCGTGACCAAGGCTTCCTGGTAGGAAAACCTGCACGCTGTGTGTGCTGGTCGGTAAGGCGTACGCGTTACGGGCGCCATTACGTACCTCCGACTCCGCTCATCACGAACCAAAGGAGAAAACATGAGCATGAACGATCCCATTGCAGATATGCTTACGCGCGTGCGTAATGCTAATTCTGCCGGTAAGGCTACGGTTTCCATGCCGTCTTCCAAGAAGCTTACCGAAATCGCCCGCATCATGACTGAAGAGGGCTATGTCCAGGGTTACGAAGTTCTCCCTGCGCAGCCTCGCGACATCCTCGAGATCACCCTCAAGTATGGTGACAAGAAGGAAAAAATCATCCGCGGCATCAAGCGCATCTCCAAGCCTGGTCTGCGTATTTACGCTGGCAAGGACGAGCTGCCCCGCGTTCTGGGTGGCCTGGGCACCGCTGTTGTGTCCACCTCCAAAGGTGTTATGACCGACCGTGACGCCCGCAAGGCCGGCGTCGGCGGCGAAGTGATCGCGTACATCTGGTAGGAAAGGAAGGAGCTAGATATGTCTCGTATCGGTAAGCAGCCTATTCCGGTTCCCGCCGGAGTCGAGGTCTCCATCAAGGACAACACCATCACTGTCAAGGGCGCCAAGGGTGAACTCTCCTATGAGTTCAATCCCATCATGGGCGTTGCTCACGAAGGCGAAGAAATCATCGTCACTCGTCCCGACGACTCCCGTGAGGCTCGCAGCTTCCACGGCTTGACCCGTACCCTCATCGCCAACATGGTCGAGGGTGTTTCCCAGGGCTTCGAGAAGAAGCTCGAGCTTGTGGGCGTTGGCTATCGTGCTGCTCTCAAGGGCACCGCTCTTGAACTCCAGCTCGGTTTCTCTCACCCCGTTATTGTTGAAGCTCCCGAAGGTATCACCTTCGAGGTGCCCGATCAGACGCACATCACCGTCAAGGGCGCTGACAAGCAGTTGGTCGGCGAGACCGCTGCTGTCGTGCGCAAGTGGCGTAAGCCTGAGCCTTACAAGGGCAAGGGTATCCGCTACGCCGGCGAGCAGGTCCGCCGCAAGCTGGGCAAGGCTGCCAAGGGCGACAAATAGCGACTCAGGTGTGAAGGGATTTTAAGATGAAGAAACTTCAGAAGAAACAAGCTGCGTTGGCTCGCCGCCATCGTCGCGTGCGCGGTAAGATTTCTGGCACCGCTGCTCGCCCGAGGCTTTGCGTTACCCGTTCCAACTCCAACATCTACGTTCAGTTCGTAGACGATGTTGCTGGCAAGACCCTTCTCGGTGTCAGCACCCTCGGCCCCGACTTCAAGGCAACCGGCAAAAACGGTGCTAACGTTGAAGGCGCTGCTGCAATGGGTGAAATCGCTGGCAAGAAGGCCCTCGAAGCCGGTATTACCGAAATCGTCTTCGACCGTGGCGGCAACCTGTACCATGGCCGTGTCAAGGCCCTGGCAGAGGGTGCTCGTGAAGCCGGCCTGAAGTTCTAGGAAAGGGTAGGTAAATGACTCCTCGCAAAGAAGAAAAGAACCAGTCTGCCGTTCCTGAGCTTCAGGAGCGCGTGGTTTACATCAATCGTGTTTCCAAGGTTGTTAAGGGTGGTCGTCGCTTTGCTCTGACTGCTCTGGTCGTCGTCGGTGACGGCAACGGCCGCGTAGGCGTTGGCATGGGCAAGAGCCAGGAAGTGCCTATCGCTATCAAGAAGGGCATCGAAGATGCCAAGAAGAACATGTTCACGGTTCCTCTGACCGCTGAGCAGACTCTTCCCCATGAGGTTATCGGCGAGTTCGGCGCAGGCCGCGTTCTGCTGAAGCCGGCTACCCCCGGTACCGGTGTTATCGCTGGCGGCCCTGTTCGTGCTCTCATGGAGCTTGCAGGCGTCAAGAACGTTTTCGGCAAGTCTCTCGGTTCCGGCAACGCCATGAACATCGTCAAGGCAGCTGCCGAGGGCCTCAAGGAGCTCTCCAACGTCAATGAGGTTGCTGCTCGTCGCAACGTGAGCGTTGCTCATATCTACGGCTGGTCTGAGAAGAAGGAGGCATAAATCATGGCTGAAGCTAAGAAGACCCTCCACATCACTCAGGTTCGTTCCGCCATCGGCCGCAAAGCCGACCAGGGCAAGACCCTGAAGGCTCTGGGCCTGGGCAAAATCGGCCGCACCGTTGATCAGGTCGACAACGACTGCATCCGCGGCATGATTTTCAAAGTCAAGCACCTCGTCGAGGTTGTCGAAGACTAACGAACTCGAAAGAGCCCGCAATTGCGGGCTCTTTTTTTATGGGAAGAACCCCGTTTCTTTTCCGTAAATGACCATCTCAGAATGAAAAATTACTAGCATATCCAAGGTAATACGTGTATTCTAGGAAAGCTTGCGTTTTCAGAACTGTTATGTAACGCAGGCTTTTTGTAGTGGGCCGACGAGCGAGCTGTCGGCTGAGAGCGGGTGAGTGACCCGCCCGAAAAAAGCGAAAGGATTGTTGCATGGAACTCAAAGACTTGGTGCCCGCAGAGGGCTCTACGAAAAATCGTAAGCGCGTTGGTCGCGGTCCTGCTTCCGGCCATGGTAAGACCTCTGGCCGCGGTATGAACGGTCAGAAGTCCCGCGCTGGTGGCGGCAAGCGTATCGGCTTCGAGGGTGGCCAGACTCCTCTTGCAATGCGTCTGCCCAAGCTCCCCGGCTTCCGCAACTTCAACCGCGTCGAGTACGCTCCCGTCAACGTTGCGCGTCTCGAGCTCAAGTTTGAGGCTGGCGATGTCGTCGATCATGAGGCTCTTGTTGCTAAGGGCATCATCAAGAGTGTCGATACTTTGGTTAAGGTTCTCGGCGACGGCGAACTGACCAAGTCCCTCACTGTCAAGGTGGACAAGGTTTCCGCAAGCGCCGTTGCTAAGATTGAAGCAGCTGGAGGAAAGGTCGAGCAGCCTTGCTAAGAACCATCATTGATGCGTTCAAGGTGCCTGAGCTTAGGAATAAGATTCTGTTCACCTTGGGTATTCTGGCGCTGTACCGCTTCGGCGCGTACGTGCCCGTACCTGGCATCCCCTTCAACGAATTCGCTAATGCTTTTGCGCAAAGCGGTGTCAGCATGGCCATGCTGGACTTGTTCACGGGCGGTGCGCTTTCGCACTTCTCCGTGTTCTCGCTTGGCATCATGCCCTACATTACGGCATCGATTATCATGCAGCTTATGCAGGGCGTTATTCCCGCTGTGGGACGTTGGGCGAAGGAAGGCGAGTCCGGTCGCAAGAAGATTACCCAGGTCACTCGTTTCATGACGCTCGGTCTTGGTCTTATCAACGCCATCGGCTATCTCTTCCTTTTCAAGAGCAGCGCCTACGGTGTTGTGTTCTCTTCCGAGCTTCCTGAGATCGTAACGGATATCGTTGTCGTCTTCACGCTGGTTGCCGGCACGGCGTTCATTATGTGGATGGGCGAGCTCATCACGCAGCGCGGCATTGGCAACGGCATGTCATTGATCATCTTCACCTCGATCATCTCGCGCGTGCCTTCTGCAATTTTCAGCAGCGTGAATCTCCAGTCCGACATGGGCATGGGCATCGCGGTGACGATTCTGATCGTTCTCGTTGTCCTGCTGTGCATCCCCGCGATTATCTTCGTCGAGCGTGCTCAGCGCCGTATCCCGGTCAACTACGCCAAGCGTGTTCAGGGTCGTCGCATGATGGGTGGTCAGACCACCTACATTCCTTTGAAAGTGAATGCAGCGGGTGTTATCCCCATCATCTTCGCAAGCTGCCTGATTTATTTCCCGGCTCAGCTTGCAGCTTTGTTTAACATCGGTTGGCTTACCGCTGCGGCAGACGCCATGAGCTCGGGGTGGATCAACTGGATTCTTACGCTGGTCCTCGTCGTCTTCTTTGCGTATTTCTACACCTCTATGGTGTTTAACCCCGAGGAGACGAGCGACAACCTGCGTAGGCAGGGTGGCTTTATTCCGGGCGTGCGCCCCGGTTCGGCTACGACCGATTACATCAAACGCGTGATCAACCGCGTCACCCTTCCGGGTGGCTTGTTCATCGCTTTGATCGCGGTTGTTCCGTCCATTCTGTTCTACTTCACGGGCAATCAGCTCATCCAGGCATTCGGCGGTACGTCCATCCTCATCATGATCGGCGTTGCGCTGGATACTATGTCTAAGATTGAGTCTCAGCTCAAGATGCATAATTACGACGGTTTCTTTAAATAGGCACTTGTTCGTAGTCCAACAGTAAAGACCCCTTGCCCTGTGCGAGGGGTCTTTTGCGTGTGGGCTCGCCCTATGCATTTTGCAACTGTGAACATTTGGGCTAGACTGTGCCAACGCGGGTGGCCGCGCTTTAGGCTCGAAGATACTCGCGTGCAAGTTGTATACGAAAGAGAGATAGAGGCGATCGATGTTCGATCAGAAGGCGGGCGTCGCCGAAGCGTCCGATTCTATGCGCGATCTGGCAGGGAAGCGCATTCTGGTGCCGGCGGGTCCTACGCAAGAGGCCATTGACCCTGTTCGCTACATTACCAACCATTCCACGGGACGTATGGGGTACGCCATTGCGCAACGTGCTCACGAAAGAGGGGCCGAGGTTGTTTTGGTCTCCGGACCCGTGTCTATTCAGGCACCTTGCGGCGTTGAGCTTGTGAATGTGGTGAGCGCACAGGATATGTTCGAGGCGGTCTCGTCACGCTATGAAACCTGTGATGCTGTCATTAAGGCGGCGGCGGTGGCCGACTATCGTCCCGCTCAGATTCACGAGGACAAGGTGAAAAAGAAGGATGGCGAAATGTCGATCCTCCTCGAGCGGACGCAGGACATCCTTTCGTGGCTTGGTGCTCATCGAGTCGCGGGACAGCGACTGTGCGGCTTTTCCATGGAGACGCGCGATGTCCTGGAAAATTCCCGTGCCAAGCTTTCTAAGAAGAACGTTGACATGATTTGCGCAAATTGCCTGAAGGAAGACGGCGCCGGATTCGGTACGCCGACGAACCATTTGACGCTTATCTCGCGCGAGCGCACGGTCGATCTCCCCCTTATGGACAAGCTCGACGCCGCCGATCGCGTGCTTGACGAACTGTTTTCTATCGAGCCGAAAGGGGAATAGCGCATGCTGCTGACGGTCGATATCGGCAACACCAATGTGGTGATGGGCCTTATGCCCGAGCGAGGTCTGCTGGCTTCGAACCTGCGTTTCCCCACGGACAAGAGGCGCACGGTCCAGGAATTCATGGAGGGATTCGAGGCGCTTGTTGCCATGCATGGCTTCGACTTCTCCAACGTGAACGGCGCTATTGTCAGCTCCGTCGTGCCTGAACTCACCGATTCGGTAGTCGCGTCGGTGCGCGCGAAGACGGGCGATGATCCCTTGGTCGTCGACCACCGTATGAACCTGGGCTTTACGATTGATATGGACACCCCTGAGAAGCTCGGCGTGGATATGATCGCCGACGCGGCCGGCGCCGTCGGCGATTACGAAGGCAATCTGGCCATTTTTGACATGGGTACGGCCACTACCTGTTCGGTGGTAAGCGCCGATCGCGTCTACCTGGGCTCCATTATCATGCCCGGCGTGGTTATCTCCCAGGATGCGCTGACTGCCCAAGCCTCGGCGTTGCCGTTCATCAAGTTCGAGCGCCCGAAGCGTCTTATCGGCCGTGATACCGTCGATTGCATGCGTAGCGGCGTCATGTACGCTAATGCGGCCATGATGGATGGTCTGGTCGACCGCATCTCGGACGAACTGGACGGTCCTGTGCTGGCTGTCGCTACGGGAGGTATTTCCCGTCTAATCGTGCCAGCATGCCGTCGTTATGTGGTACATGACCCGAATCTGCTGCTGAAGGGCCTGTGGGACCTGTATCACGCCAACGTATAGCAAGCGATAGATTCCGGGCGGATGCGATGTGTCTTGAAAAGCTCTGCGTGCGTGTCGGCTATTGCGGCGAGTTCTGCCGCTTGTCCTATGCGGGAGCCCGCTCGTACGTTGTCTTTGTTGTTCGCGAATTTGCAATGCGTCGCTTGGCTGCCGCTGATACAATGAGAAAACCATTGGAATTCGAAAGGAAGTTCATATGAACATCGTTTTGTTGGGCGCTCCTGGCGCTGGTAAGGGAACTCAGGCAGCAAAGCTGGTCGAAGAGTTCGGCACGCCCCACATTTCTACGGGCGACATTCTTCGCGCAGCTGTGAAGAACCAGACCGAGCTCGGCAAGAAGGCGAAGTCCTACATGGATGCTGGCGACCTTGTCCCTGACAGCCTGATCATCGACCTCATGAACGAGCGCTTCCAGGAGCCCGACGCTCAGGTCGGCTTCATTCTCGATGGCTTCCCTCGTACCACCGCGCAGGCTGTTGCTCTCGACGACATGCTGGCCCGTCTCGAGCGTCCGCTTGACGGCGCGCTGCTCGTCGATGTGGAGTCTGAGGTCATCGTCAAGCGCCTGACCGCTCGTCGTTGCTGCAAGGATTGTGGCTATATCGGCTCTGACGCGGATGCATCTTGCCCCAAGTGCGGCGGCGAAATGTACCAGCGCGATGACGACAACGAAGCAACGGTGCGCAACCGCCTCGATGTCTACGAGAAGAGCACCTCTCCCTCGATCGACTATTACAAGGGCAAGGGCCTGCTCAAGGCAGTTGACGGCGATCGTCCCGTCGACGAGGTTTACGCCGACGTGAAGGTCTCGCTTGGCCTGTAGCCTTTCTGCGTTCTTTCGAAAAGAGCCCCGATGCACTCAAGTCGTCCCTCGAAAAGGGAACGGCCTGTCATCGGGGTTCTTTTTATCTCATTTAATAGCCGCGCAATCGCGCGGTGGTTTCGGAAAAGACGGAGAAATGAAATACACGCTGGGGTGGACCAGCGCCTCGGCGGGACCTGCGAGGAAGTGAAGAAATGGGCGAGGCGGATACGGAGAAGCGGACCGATGGGGCTTGCTCTGGGGTAGGACAAGCTTATCGGGGGATGATGTGCTCTGCTGCCACGATTCCGCCGCTTCGGTATAATATCCGCCATGCGTGAATTCATGACATCGCTGCGAGAGTTCGTAGCTACCCATCATCCCCAATTGCGACACTTCTTGAAGGTCGCCTGCATCGTGCTGGCCTGCGCTGTGGTCTGCGAGGTCGTCGTATTCAATTTCAATCACTGGCGCAGTCTTTCCTGGGAGCCGGTGACGCTGAACGCGAAGGTCGACCTGCAGCAGACGGCCGATGGCAGGTATCGCGTCTCAGCCATCGATAACGATATGGAATTCGAGCACCTTGGCGTAAAGGTGCATAATCTCAGGCTGGATTTCAGTGGAAACCAGGGCGCCCAGAGCGTTCCGGTGAAGATATGGTTTACCGACGAGGCACATGCTACGTATTTCGACGACACGGAATACACGTCAGGTGTTCCCGTGACCTACGTCGCCACGAATTGCGAAGAAAGCGAATATCTCAACCTCAATTCCTCGGGCGAGATGGGGAAGCTTCGTGTGCAAATCGGTGGGGAGGGAACGGTATACCCGCTGTATCTGGAGAATATCGCCATCAATGCGCCTGAGCCGTTCGGCTTCAATATGACGCGGGTCGTTCTGGCCTCTTTCGTCATGGCCCTTGTTTACGCATTTCGACCGCGTAGCAGTCTGTATCGAATCTTTTTGAGGGAGCATCCGCATCGTTCGAAGATAGCCGTAGTCGGCATTGTCATTGCGGAAATCTGGCTATGCGCCTCTTTCACGCTTATGGGATCGAATCTTGTCGGCGTGGCAACGTCTTCGTACAATTCCGGATCATGGGACGGCGTAAGCCCGATAAACACTTTCGAAGTAGGCGGTGATAACGCGCAGCAGTACGCTGAGCTTGCGAAGAGCATGGCGCACGGAAAGCTATACCTCGAAGAAGAGCCGCCGAATTGGTTGCAGAATATGGAAGATCCGTACGATCGCGGCGCGCGCGACCAGATGGTCAAGGAGACGGGCGAAAACTACCTTTGGGACGTTGCTTACTACGAAGGTCACTACTACGTCTATTTCGGCGTGGTTCCCGTGGTGCTGTTCTATTTGCCGTTCTATCTTTTGACGGGCGCCAATTTTCCGACGGCGATCGGTGTCATCCTGGGAATGATTGCGTTCGTGACGGGCGTGTCCGCGCTGCTCGATCGATTCGCGCGTTACCACTTCAAGCGTGTGAGCGTCGGGCTGTATCTGCTTTTGCAGATTGCGGTGGTCTCTTGCAGCGGTATGCTCTACTTGCTGAAGTTCCCCACGTTTTATTCGCTGCCCATTATTCTCGCGCTAGCCTTCTCGGTATGGGGCTTGTATTTCTGGATGCTCGGCAGGGCTCGTCGTCGCCCCGAGCTGTTTTACTTCTTCGGTTCGTTGTGCATGGCGCTTGTGGTCGGGTGTCGTCCTCAAATGGTCATGTTGAGCTTCCTGGCGTTTCCTCTGTTTTGGAGGCCGTTCATTACCGGGGGCCATATCAAGAGCGCTGCGGGCATTCGGCAGTTTGCCTGTTTGATTGCCCCATATGTGCTCGTGGTCGCTGGCATCATGGGTTATAACTACGCGCGGTTCGGTTCGTATCTCGATTTCGGAGCCAACTACAATCTTACGGTGAACGATATGACGAAGCGAGGCATGGCGGTGGGTCGCATAGCTCCGGCTCTCTTCGCGTATTTCTTCCAGCCTCCGTCGGCAAGCGGCGTGTTCCCATATCTGCAAGCGGCTCCTTTCGACACTACCTATCTGGGTCAGACGGTCAAAGAGCCCACGTTCGGCGGTATCTTCGCATGCTTGCCGCTTCTGTGGATTCTTCCTTTTGCGAAGAGCGCCCTGCAGATGCGCGTGCGTCAGCGCAAGACCCGCACGATTGCCGGCGTTGTGGGCGTGCTTATCGTGTCGGGCGTCATTATCGGCGTGGCGGACGCTGAGGTCGCGGGTATCCTTCAGCGTTATTTCGCCGATTTCAGCATCATGTTCTTGATGGCTGCGGTTTTGATTGCGTTCATCATAAATGAGAACCTCGACCATCGCTCTACGCTGTACGGGCTGTTTCTTCGAATCATGCCTGCGCTCGTGTTCGTCGGTGTGATTTACTCGGTGCTGCTGTGCTTCGTGGCCGAATCGGGCTGGTGGAGCGATGCGTATCCGTGGGCGTACCAATCCCTGCTTGAGACCTTCCAGTTCTGGACGTAGGAAACGCGCAGGGAGCGACTGCGGGAATCGTTTGTTTCTTTTGAGAGGTTAGGAATGAAAAAGCTTCTTGCGCAGTTCATGAAGTTCGGCGTGGTTGGCGTGATTGCGTTCGTGATCGATTACGGCCTGCTTGCTCTTCTGACGGAGCTTTTCGGCATTAACTACCTGGTGAGCGCAACCATATCGTTCACGGCATCGGTGGTGTTCAATTACGTCGCTTCGATGCGCTATGTGTTTACGCACAAAGAGGGAATGAGCAGACGTCGCGAATTCGTCATTTTCGTTGTGCTGTCCGTTATTGGCCTGCTGATTAACAACGGATGCATGTGGGCAGGTGTCGAATTGTTGGGCGTTCATTATCTTTTGACCAAGATTGTTGCGACGGCGATCGTCATGATCTGGAATTTCGTGACTCGAAAAATATTCCTCGATGCCGGAGAATAAGGTGGTCGTTTCAGGATTTGGCACTGGATGCTGAGGGTCCACGAAGGCCGTCCGTCTCAAGGATTCTATCAAAAGGGGTCGTCCAAGGAGGTTTATCGAGGAGCCGCCCAAAGGGCCTTCGCTTTGAGTGTTCGGCTTGCACGATGGGCGCATCGCACTGTGTTGTCGGCAATAAAAGAAGAGGACCCGAACGGGTCCTCTTTGTGGTTATTCGGTTGTCTGTGAGGCTTGCGCTTAAGCAAGCGACTGCTGTGACATGCGCAGGATGTCTTTCAGCAGATGGGGCCTGGCCATAATCTTGCGCTTCATGCGAAGATCGCATCCTGCTCCACGGCCTTGGGCATCGGTCAGATACTCAGGCTGGTTTGCTTCGATGGCGTATCCGACATGTTGGGAAACTTCCCACGCGTTTGCCTTTGCGGCGATAAGATAGGCATTCATGAGAATGCCCCCTTTCTTTGTTCCGAGGCGTTCTGCTTCGTATGCCAGGTCTGTTTCTGGCGTTGTCGCAAGGGTAGCACAGAGAGGTTGAAAGTGGAACTTTGTACATACGCTTGTAACATTTGTCAATTTTTCACCATAACTAATCGGCATAAGGCACTTGAAAAATGGCGGACGGCATCAAGCCGGCGTCAAAACAAGGAGTAGGGAGCCGCTTGTTCTCAGGGTGCTATCGTAGGATATGCGAGGCGTGGTAATGAATCCTGTTCGGATTATGGGATGTACGGCTCTTTATCGAACGATCCCTGGTGAGCTTGGGGCATCATTGGTAGAATCGGTGTGCGATTTGCGGGCCGGACGGTTCGGAATTGCGCACTATCAGGCGTTATGCGAAAAAAGGACGAATCATGGGCGATATTGACGTGCGCGCGAAGCTGGCGCACTGGAAAGAATGCGTAGCGGATGCGGAATTAGCCTCCGAGCTGGATAATCTCTCGAATGCGGACGATGCGGCCGTTGCCGATGCGTTCTTTCAGGACCTGGCATTCGGAACTGCGGGATTACGTGGAATTATCGGCGCAGGCACGAACCGTATGAACATCTACACGGTCGCTCGTGCCACGCAGGGTCTTGCTGACTATCTCAATGCTCATTTCGACGACCCGAGCGTTGCCATCGCGCGCGATTCGCGTCGCAAGGGACAGCTCTTCGTCAATACGGCGGCTTCTGTGCTGGCGATGAACGGAATTCGTTCGTACATCTATCCTCGTGTCGAGCCTACGCCCGCGCTGTCGTTCGCCGTTCGCGACCTGGGTTGTTCCGCCGGTATCAACATGACGGCCAGCCATAATCCTGCGGCATACAACGGATACAAGGTCTATGGCGCTGACGGCTGCCAAATCACGAGCGAGGCCGCAAGGGAGATTTCGGGCTGTATTGCACGCCTGGGATACTTCGAGGAGGATGGCGCGTGCGCGGAAATCGCTGATATTCGCGATATGCTCGACGGTGGTTTGGTCAACTGGATTGGCGAAGATGTCCCGGCGCGTTTTGAGAACGCCGTGCTCGAACAGTCCAGGAAGAGCCCGACGATGCCGACGCTCCCCGATATGTGTATACGCCGCTGTGCGGCACCGGTCTCGAATGCGTTCAAGCCGTGCTTGCGAAGATTGGCGTGCCGTATCTGAACGTAGTTCCGGGCCAGGATGTGCCCGATGGAGATTTCCCGACGTGCGAATACCCCAATCCCGAAGAGCGCGCCGCGCTTGAGAAGGGCATCGAGCTGTGCCGAAAACGGGCGGCCGCTGGCCGTACGCCCGACCTGCTTCTGGCGACTGACCCCGATGCCGATCGCGTTGGCGTGGCGGTTCCTGACGGCGATGATTTCGCGCTTATCACGGGCAACGAGATGGGCATTTTGCTGATGGATTTCATCGCGCGTCGTAAGCTCGAACGCGGCGAATCTCTGAATCGCAGCGTCGTCATCACCACGATTGTCTCTTCCGCTATGGCCGACGAAGTGGCCGAGGCATATGGCTTCGAGCTTCGCCGTGTGCTTACGGGCTTCAAATACATCGGCGAGCAGATCGCCATGCTTGAGGCGGCAGGGGAGGCCAGCCGTTTCATGTTCGGTTTCGAGGAAAGCTACGGCTACCTTGCGGGAACGCATGTGCGCGATAAAGATGCCGTGGTGGCAAGCATGCTGATTTGCCAGATGGCGCGTTACTACCGTGCGCGTGGCATGTCTCTCGTTGATGCCATGAGGGCTCTGTACGAACGCTTCGGATATTGCTTCAACCGTACGGTTTCCTTGACGTATCCGGGAGCTGACGGCGCGGCGAAGATGGCCGACATGATGGCGCGTGTGCGCCGCGAGGCTCCCGCGGCGATCGCCGGTCTGCCCGTCGAGCGCGTGGTAGACTACAACGCCCAGGCGTCGATGCCTGTGGTGGGCGGCGAAACCTCGCAGATTTTGCCATGTGCGAATGTTGTCGAGTTCGTCTTGCAGGGCGGGTGCAAGCTTATCGTACGTCCCAGCGGCACCGAACCCAAGATCAAAGCCTACCTGTTCGCCAAGGCGGATTGCGCTGACCAGGCCGCAGCCTTGCTTGATAGACTCGATACCGCTGCTCGCGAGCTTTTAGCCTAGTAGAAAGACGTTGATGCCATGATTTTCGGACATCTTGACCAGACCGATTGCAACGAAATCGGACACGAGGGCGTGCGTCGCGCCCTCGTATACGCGAAAGAACACGACCTGTCTCTTCTTGAGGCGGGCCAATGAAATAGACGGCGACGTGCTGTTCGTGAACGCATGCTCCTACGATACGCGTGCGCTCGAAGATTGCCGTTTCGAGGCCCATCGTCGTTATATCGACGTGCAGATGGTGCTCGAGGGGCAGGAGCGCATTGACGTCCAATTCGTGGATGCGCTCGAGGCTGAGCCTTTCGACGAAGAGGCCGACAACATGTTTCTCGATGGTGCCGCGGCGGCTTCTGTCGTCATGACCCCGGGAACGTTTGTCGCCTGCTTCCCCGAAGACGCCCATAAGCCGGGCATTGCGGTCAACGGGTCGGAACCGGTGAAAAAAGCCGTCTTTAAGGTGCTGGTGTAGTACGCGGCTCGCATGCGCGGGCGACCGCATGGGCGTAGAGCGCAAGCGCGCCACGCGTACGGAGCTTCACACTCGCCGCGGACGACGATGAGTACATCCTTGCGGCTTGCCTTAAGGCGTCGGCGTTTTGTCGGCGCCTTTCGTTTTTTTGAGGCGCCTGATCACGGCGTAGGCAAGTATCGCGCCGACGATTGCCGCAACGGTGTCTACCGCCCAATCGGCCGGGTCGCAGGAGCGCGTGGGGACGAAAATCTGATGAATTTCGTCGGTGACTCCGTAGAGGCTTGCAATCAGAGGAGCCGCGAATACGCGTTTTTGCGGGAAAATGCCAGCGCAGCGCGTTGAGAAGAGATGCGCCGAAGACGAAATACTCGTTGAAATGGCCTACGGAGACGTCCATGGGGTGGCCGAACAAGGCTTGGCCCGTGCTTGCGAGCCAAGTTTTTACCGCCGAAACAAAGCCCGATCCGTGGTCTAGCGTCGCGCCGTCTTTGGCGCTCATTGTGAAAATGAGCACGGCGATAACAAGGACGAGCGCCCATGATGCCGCTATGGCGGCGATGCGGTGTTTTTCGGGGGAAATCATGGTTGAGGATTGTAGCAAAACGATGGCTGTACCTGTCTTTGAAAAGGCTTTCCGCTACCATGTCTCCATGTGATGCGCTCGCATTTGCGCGCGGGCGCTAAGGCAGGCCGCGAATACGAAGGAGAATCTCGCATGGCCGATCGATACGACAACCAAGAACCTTCCGCATATGCCAACGGCGGGCAGGCTCCCTTGATGAAGGGGGAGGTTGGGCAGCCTCAGGTTCCGCCGCAGCCTCAGGCGCCGGCGAACCAGCAGGTTTTCGCCCAGCAGCCTCAGACGCAGCCTGTGTACGGCGCGCAACCGCAAGGGTTTCAGCAGCCTTACGCCCAGCAGCAGGCCTATGCCCAGTCCGCCTATGCCCAGCAAGCGTACGCGGCGGGGGCCAATGCCGGCGCCGCTTCGGCGTCTCGCAAGGGCGGAAAAGCCGTGTGGGTGGTTCTTGGCATCATCCTTTTCGCCATCGTGTTCGTTGTCACCATTGGAGCTCTGTCCTGCTCCCACATGGTCTCGAGCATTTCTGCGCCGACGCAGGATTACGCGGCCCTCACGACGGGTGACAGCGTCGGCGATCGATATGGCCGGAACCATACAGTACGACGGAACGTCGTGCAGTCCTGAAGGTTTACGGGAGCTTTTGAACTGCCGAGGAGAACCCCGACATCAAAGCAGTGGTGCTTCGCGTGGATTCGGGCGGAGGCACGGCTACGGCCGGCGAGGAGATGGCTGCCTATGTGCGCGATTTCTCTAAGCCCATCGTTGTCTCCAGCGCGTCGATGAACTGCAGCGCTGCCTATGAGATATCCAGCCAGGCGGACTACATTTTCGTTAACGAAACCACGGCGATCGGGGCCATCGGCACCATCATGCAGTCGACCGACATCTCCGAGCTGCTAGACAAGCTGGGAATTTCCGTGGACAATATCGCTTCGGCCGATTCCAAGGATTCCAGCTATGGCACGCGTCCTTTGACCGATGAAGAGCGGGCGTATTACCAGGAGCTTGTAGACACCATCAACGAGACCTTCATCAACTCGGTTGCCGAAGGCCGCGACATGACCGTCGAGGAGGTTCGCGCGCTTGCCACCGGCATGCGGTTCGCAGGCACGGTAGCGGTCGAGAACGGATTGGCCGACGAAGTGGGCATCTATGAAGACGCTTTGGACAAGGCGGCGCAGCTCGGCGGCATCGAGTCGTTCGATGGTATGTATGATGTCGTGTCCTTGACCCAGTCGCCGTCTGATCTGTCTGCCTTGATGGACCTGCTGGGTACTTCGGAATCGTCTTCGGCGGCAGAGATGCTGCTTGAGTCTATGAAACAGGAGGGGGCTCGTTCGTGAGCTATGTAAGCACTACGCCTTGGCCTCGCCGCGCAGTGGTGACGGCCGGCATGCCGTATGGCAACAAGAAACTACACTTTGGCCATGTTGCGGGCGTTTTTGTTCCCGCTGATGCGTACGCGCGCTTTTTGCGCGACCGCCTTGGCCGTGATAACGTGCTGTTCGTTTCCGGAACCGACTGCTTTGGCTCTCCTATCCAGGAGGGGTATCGCAAAGCGTGCGAGAACGAAGGCTTTGAAGGCACGATCGGCGACTACGTACAGCGCAATCACGACGCCCAGAAGGCGACGCTCGATGCGTACGACATCGATCTGTCCATCTATGAAGGCAGCGGAATAGGCCGTGCGGGCGAGGTGCATCAGCTGGTCACGAACAGCGTGCTGCGTCGTCTGCATGAAAACGGGCATCTGACCCTTATGGAGACCCTTCAGTTCTACGACGCCAAAGTCGGCGCGTTCTTGAACGGCCGTCAGGTGCTTGGTCATTGTCCCGTGCAAGGCTGCAAATCCGAGAAAGCTTATGCGGACGAATGCGACCTCGGTCATCAGTTCAACCCTGAAGACCTGATCAAGCCCGTTTCCACGCTTTCGGGGGAAGTGCCCGAGATGCGTCCTGTGCGCAACTGGTATTTCGACCTGCCCAATTTCCGCGTGCAGCTGCAAGAGCACGCCTCGCGCCTTGAGGCGGATGAAGAGGTTCGCCCCGTAGTGGTGAAAGGCGCGAAAGAATTCCTTGTGCCGCCCGTGATGTATATCAAAAACGAACTCGAGCAAGACTATCGCGTTGTTGCCGATAAGCTGCCCAAGCATTCGTTCCGCGAGGCCGAAAAAGGAAAGCAGTCCTTCGAAATAGAGTTCGAAAGCATCGAAGACCGCGATAGGGCGCGCGACGTTCTTTTCGAGGCGGGCGTTCGCTTTCGTACCGGCAAGGCGCTCGTGCCGTTCCGCATTTCCGGCAATGTGGAGTGGGGCGTGAAGGTGCCCGAGATGGAGGGCGTCGACGATCTGACCGTGTGGTGCTGGCCCGAAAGCCTTTGGGCTCCCATCAGTTTCTCCGCGACAGCTCTTGAAGAGCGCGGCTTCGGCCTTGCCTCCGTGCGTGACTGGTGGTGCTCTTCTGATGCATGCGTGTATCAGTTCATCGGTCAGGACAACCTGTATTTCTACGGCGTGGCACAGCCCGCGCTTTGGGTGGGCCTCGAAGACGGCAACGCCATGCAAGCCGAACCTGCGGAGGGCCAGCTGCAGCAAACGCGTTTGATCGCGAACCACCATATCCTGTTCGGTAAGACCAAGGCGTCTTCTTCGGGCTCCGTCAAACCCCCTTCGGCCGATGATTTGCTGAATTACTACACGGTCGAGCAGCTTCGCGCCCATTGGCTCGGCTTGGGCCTCGGCCAGAAATCCGTGGGCTTCAAGCCGAAACCGTTCGACTCCGATGAAGAGAAGCGCAACGACCCCCGCGTGGCCGATCCGGCCTTGAAAGAGGGCGCCCTTCTGACTAACGTCTTCAATCGTCTGGCCCGTAGCTGCTTTTACGAGGCCCAGAAGAATTTCGAAGGCATGATGCCGATCGGCGAAGTGGACGAGGCGGTTGTGAGTCGCGCCCATGAAACGATGGCCGAGTATGAATGTATCATGCATCGTGCCGAGCTGCATTCCATCATGAATTTGATGGATGACTTCATTCGCTGGGGAAACAAACACTGGGCCGACGGCATCAAGGCTGCGGAAGCGGCGGATGATGCCGATGCTCGTCGTCAGGTACTCGTGGACAGCTTCTTCGTCTTGCGTGTTGCGACGCTTCTGATGCATCCTGTCGCGCCGCGCGGTTGCGAGAAAATCGTGGACTGCTTGCAGGTCGACCCCGAGGCTTTCTTTAGCTGGAACGCGTCTTTTGTGGACATGAGCGAGCTGTGCAGCCGTGAGGAAGTGGCCGCCGGTGGTCACGTCGTGTGCGAGCTTCCTCCGAGGACCGACTTTTTCGAGCGTCATCCGAGTCAGTTCAAGTAGGCGCGAAGAACCCCGCCCCGATGAAGCCTTCTAGCGCAAGCACTCGGTTAACCCGAAATTCAGAGGGCGTTTAAGAAGTGGGGTTCTTCTGCAATCTTCGCAAAGAATCCTTCACCGATGTTGTGCCGTGTGGTATTATGCCAAGGCTGTCTTGTCTTGGTCGGAAACCAAGGCGCCTGAAAAGGAGAAACCAACATGAAGCAGGGTATTCATCCCGAGTATGTGGACTGCACCGTCAAGTGCACCTGCGGTAACACCTTCGTTACCCGTTCTACCAAGTCCGAGCTGAAGATTGACATCTGCAACGCATGCCATCCCTTCTTCACCGGCACCCAGAAGCTGATTGACACCGGTGGACGCGTCCAGCGCTTCGCTGACAAGTTCGGTTCCGCTTCCGCTGCTGTTGCTGAGCGTGAGGCTGCTAAGAAGGCTGCCAAAGCTGCTGCTGCCGCCGAGCTCGAGGCAAAGAAGAAGGCTGAGCGCGAGGCCAAGGCTGCTGAGAAGGCCGCTCGTGCTGCCGAGTACGCCAAGAAGGCTGAAGCTGCTGCTGCTAAAGCTGCTGCAGAAGCTCCCGCAGAGGAAGCTGCCGAGGCTCCCGCAGAGGAGACCGCTGCTGAATAACAGCGCGTGCGTAGCTTGATTTCATAGTAGGGAAAACCCGTCTCATCGAGGCGGGTTTTTTGTTTGCAAGCGCAAGCGGGCCGT
>JBKTHK010000024.1:0-25392 GCA_047240885.1 Slackia sp.
GGCGCCTCTGTCGTGGGCGTGACCGTGGGCGACGCGAAGATCGACGACTCCAAGCTCAAGAAGAACGTCCTCGCCCGTGGCGTTGACGAGCTTTTCATGACCGCCGATGACGCATGCGCCGATATGGACGCTCATGCCACCGCTGCCGCTCTGGCTGATCTGCTCGGCAAGGTCGGCGAGTACGACCTCATCCTCTGCGGCGACGGCTCTGCCGACAACTACGCGCAGCAGGTTGACGTTCAGCTCGCTGCCAAGCTCGGCCTGCCCGTTGTCAACGGCGCTGCCAAGATCGAGCTCGGCGCCGGCGTTGCAACCGTCGAACGTGTTCTCGAAGACGTTGTCGAGACCGTCGAGGTTCCTCTGCCTGCCGTCATCTCTGTCGTTCCCGACGTTGCTCTGCCCCGCATCCCGGGCATGAAGGACATTCTTGCTGCAGGCAAGAAGCCTATGAACGTTTCCGCCGCCGACGGTGCTTACGCTGCAGCCCTCGAGGTTGTTGACTGCAAGGCTCCCGAGCAGGCTGATCGCAAGCTCGAGATCATTGACGCCTCCGAGGATGGCGCTATCGAGAAGTTCGCCGCTGCCATCAAGGCCGCGCTGTAAGGGAAGGGTGGATTCCAAGATGAAAGCATTCGTTCCCGCTGAACGCACCGACGCCGCCGCAGAGCCTGCGCTGGCGCTCGCACCATGGCTGACGAGGTCGTTCTCGTTGCTGTTGCCGACATGGAAGTTCCCGCAGCTTGCGCTGACAAGGTTCTGCATGTCGCCCTCCCCGAAGGCGCCGTTTTCGACGACGCGGCCGATACCGTTATCGCTGCATTCGACGCACAGACTCCGGGCGTTGTGCTCGCCGAGCCGACCAAGCATGTGAAGGTTGTCGCAGGCAAGCTTGCTGCTCATGCGGGCGCTGCTGTCATCACTGACGCCATGGCCATTGCTGACGGCGTTGCCGAGAGCATGTACTTCGGCGGCGTTGGCATCAAGAAGCAGAAGGCTTCCGGCGATGTTGCATTCTTCACCGTTGGCGCAGGCGTTTTCGCTGACGCTCAGGCTTCTGGCGACAACGCGGTCGAGGAGCTCGCTTGGGTTGCCCCCGCCAAGGCTGTCAAGCTCGTTTCTTCCAAGCCGATTGAGAAGAGCAGCGTCGACCTCACCAAGGCCGACGTCGTCGTCGCTGCCGGCCGTGGCTTCACTGCTGAGGAAGATCTCCAGGCAGCTCGCGACCTGTGCGACAAGCTTGGTGCCGGCCTCGGCTCCCGTCCGCTCGCTGAGGGCGTCGACTGGATGCCGAAGGAGACCTACATCGGCGTTTCCGGCCTGATGCTTGCTCCTAAGGTCTATGTTGCTGCCGGTATTTCCGGTCAGATGCAGCATATGGTTGGCTGCAACCGCGCAACCACCCTGTTTGCAATCAACAAGGACAAGAACGCTCCTGTTTTCAAGCAGTGCGACTTCGGTCTGGTGGGCGACGTCAAGACCGTTCTGCCCGCTCTGGTTGCCGCTCTCTAAACAGAGCGTAAACCTTTAAGAGATATGGCCGGCGCGGGTTCACCGCGCCGGCTTCTTACAAGTCACAATGGAAAGGATGAGGCCAATGGCAGACTTCGACGCTATCGTCGTCGGATCCGGATGCGCCGGATCGGTTGCCGCCTACGAGCTCGCCAAAGCGGGCAAGAGCGTCCTGGTTGTCGAGCGCGGCAATTATGCCGGCGCGAAGAACATGACCGGTGGACGAATCTACGGTCATTGCCTGCGCGCGGTGTTCCCCGATAACTACGACGAGATTCCCTTCGAGCGCAAGGTTTCTCACGAGCGTATCTCCCTCATGTCTCCCGACTCGAACTTCACCATCGACTTCGCCTCTGACGATCTTCTGAAGGACGGCCAGGAGTCTTACACGGTTCTGCGCGGCCCCTTCGATCAGTGGTTGGCCGAACAGGCCGAAAACGCAGGTGCCGAATACATCTACGGCATCGCTGTCGAGAAGCTCGTCAAAGACGAATCCGGCAAGGTCATCGGCATCTTTGCCGGCGAAGACGAGATTACCGCCGACGTTGTCGTATTGTGCGACGGCGCGAACTCCCTGCTTGCCGAGCAGGCCGTCGGTGCCGCTCGTCCTCTGCCGCTCAGATGGCAGTTGGCATCAAGCAGGTTTACGAGCTTCCTGCGGAAGAGATAGAGAAGCGCTTCCAGTGCAATCCCGGCGAGGGTGCCGCATGGCTGTTCGCTGGCGATGCGACGCACGGCACCTTCGGTGGCGGCATCATCTACACCAACAAAGAGTCTATTTCTCTCGGTATCGTCGCCGGCATCGAGGCGACCGCTACTAAGGCTTCCGTGCCTGTGTATCAGATGCTTGAGGACTTAAAGAACCGTCCTGAGGTCGCTCCTGTCCCTCAAGGGCGCTAAGCTGGTCGAACATTCTGCCACATGGTTCCCGAAGGCGGTATCACCACGATGCCCGACCTGATTGCCGACGGCGTTCATCGCCGGCGACAACGCCACCATGTGCGTGAACCTCGCTATACCGTTCGTGGTATGGACTATGCTGTTGCTGCCGGCCAGATGGCTGGTCAGTCTGCTGCAAAGGCGCTTGATGCGGGCGACACCTCCAAGGCGGGTCTGCAGTGCTACGTTGACGCGCTGGAGAACTCTTTCGTCATGAAGGACCTTCGCCAGTTCAAGAACGTGCCTAACTTCATGGAGCATTTCGATCGCATGTTCTGCGGTTATCCCGAGATGATTCGCGACATGATGAACACCATGTTCGTCGTCGACGGCACCCCGGTTGCCCCCATGAAGAAGTCCATGATGCCTATCGTCAAGGGCATGGGCATGATGAACCTGTTCAAAGACGTTCGAGGAGCGATGAAGGCACTATGAGTGATATCAAATTCACGGTGAACGTTGACGAGTACCTGTCTCTGAACAAGTACGAAGTCGACGAGTCCAATGCACACATCGAGCTCGTCGACGATCCGTCCGACGCCGAGTTCGACAAGCTTATTCGCGTGTGCCCCGCGGCGCTGTATAAGCGCGACGAGGACGGCAACAAGTCCTTCGACTATGCTGGCTGCCTCGAGTGCGGCACCTGCCGTGTTGCTTGCGGCGATACCATTATCAAGAAATGGGAGAATCCACAGCCTACCATGGGCGTGGAATACCGTTTCGGCTAAGACGCTTGCGTTTTAGCGCATCCTGTACGAAGCCCGCCGGCAAATGCCGACGGGCTTTCTTTGTCTCTGCGGGCACACATGGGCGTGGGCAAGCGGCGCTCATGCGTCAAAGGGCGATGCGGATGCGTTCTATCCCCATGCTCGCGGCTTGCCTCGTGGCGTTGCGCGCCAAAGCGTTAGCGCGGCCGTTGGATGCCTCGACGCATCATGAGGTGCGGCGTCTCTGTGGGCTATGAGCCGTTATGCGGCCGCGAAGGATCCTTCCGTGCACGATTTTGCCCTTCGGCACTCGCATTTTGTACGAAACGTATCAATGGGAATCGTTGAATGCCCGTGAAAGCCCGATAAAATACTCAAAATGAAGCGATTTGGGTATTATAACGCTCTAATTTGCCCATGCGAGCGCCGCCGCGCGCTTTTTGATACGTATCGTACAAAAATGCGATAGCGCGGCTTCGTTTTCGTGCATGTATTTCAAAAGAGTGCTGCGCTTTCGAGGGCGGGTGCGCTGCGCAGGATGAGCGTACGTGGGTCGTGCTTTGCATCGGGGGCATGAAAAAGGCCGGAGTGAGAGCCGGCCTTCTATTGCGCTTTGCGGTTGCGGAATCGTCGCTCGTGCACGGCGGGTTCGTTGGTTCCTGCCGGTTGCGCTGTCTTACGCGTCACTGCGGTGCATGTTGATGTAATCGAGCAGCTCGCTTCGCTTGTGCACGTTCATTTTCGAATAGATGTGTCGAACGTGCGTCTGCGTGGTAGGGCGAAATGACGAGTTTCTTCGATATGTTGTCGATGGTGTATCCACGTGCAATGTACTTGAGGATTTCGCCTTCGCGCTTCGAAAGCGAGAATTCCTCGATTGCGGCGTCGCAGACTTCCTCGATTTCCGATGAAGCCGCAGGCGCCATGGTCAGCTGTATGATGGCGCTTTCCTGGCGAAGCAGCGGAACGAGGGCCATTGCAAGCAGGCAGAGGAAGAAGATGGACGTGCTGGTGGAGAAATGCTCGGTCAGGAATGGATTGTGCTCGTACACGATGGCCCATCCGTCTCCGAAGAAAAATCCCAGGCGCACAACGGCGCCGGAGATAGCGAACGCCATGACGGGCGCAAGGTGCCCTTTGTTGGAGAGGGCGCCGAAGTAGGAGACGAGGAACAGCTCGAAAATGCCCGCAAGCGTTATGGTGATGATGAACGACACGTTGTAGAGCGCAGGGTCTCCGTTTGCGTAGAGGCCCAAAGCTGCGCAGCAGGCCACAACGACCCAGGGAAGTAGGCGGTAGGTGGCGATTTCTTTCTTGGTGAGCTTTTGGACAAGCGAAAGAAGGAGGCACACTACGGCCGACCCGATGATTCCCGCCACATAAGACATGCCGTCGGGGAGCAGCTGGTCGATAGGGATGATTGCGATGTTGTAGTAGCACGCTACGCAGGTAATCGAGATGGCGATGGAGATGAAAAACGTCGCTCTGCTCGTTTTGGCGCGGGTCGCTTTCGGCAAGAGCGTCGGCAGCTCTTTATCCCGAAATTTCTCGTTGCCCTTCCGGTAGAGCATTGCGCTTAGCAAAGGAAGAAGAGCGACGAATATGTTGGATGCGATATGGGGCAGCAGGGTAGTGACGCTCATGGCGATGAACATGGTGATGCCGAAAGAAAGCGAGAACTTGTGGAGCGAGAAGTTCGATTTGCGAATGGCATGAAGCTCGCCCCAGGCAACCCACATGATGGCGTTGCCGGCTGCGAAGATGACGGGAAATACGATGAAGCCGAAGACGAGGTTGTTGAGAATCGTCCCGAACGCGCCGAAAGGCATCGTGGCTATACAGGTGGTCGTTGAAGCGACCCACATGATGACGGGCTGCTTGTAGATATGAACCTTGGTGAAGACGAAGGGCGTCGCGAGGAATGCGAACCCAGTAAAAGCGAGCGTAGAGAGCCAGGAGACCGTGACGGCATCGTCAGTCATGGGCAGCGTAGAGAACACGCTCGGAGAGAACCAAAGACAGTAATACCACGCCAGAATGAGGCTTAGTCCTAAGTAATGAATGCCGAAACGTTCGCGATTTTCTAGTGAGAGCAGTGACCGAACCTCATTTTTTTCAGAACGCATGTCTTCCCCCTACATTGCGTGAAAAACCCCTAATCGGATAAGCGTCAATTATAGGATGAGGGTTTTTCTTACCGCTGATTATTGTTTAACTCGGTAATTCGTCTGTGTAATCATCCCAGATTTCCCTGATGGCAGGCATCCCTTGAAATTGAGTACCTCTTGCAAAACCACTCACGCGCGATCGAGTAAAGCGATATTCATCGCGATTGAGCGATGCGGCTCCATGGCGTTGAGCACAAGATACTCACATCTGGTCTTGCGGCTTGCGGAGAACTGAGTGAAACCCTCCGAATGGCTGCAAGGGAGCGTCCATCCCTTGAGAGGAGGCAGATGAGCGTCGGCGAAGGGGCCGAATCCGACTAGATCGCGCACACGCGGTCGCATCCCGCGAGTCCTTATATAGACCTCGCGCTTTCGGTTTGAGTTCGAGATAGGCCGAAAACGCGCCGACCGGATACCAAGGTCGGCGAGGAGAGCCGAAGACTATATAAGCAAGGAAGGGATGTTGGGGATTTCCGCAAGGTTTCGCTGGAGTCTTGCGGGATACATGAGAAAGGGAAATCACATGTCTTTTCTTGCTAAGAGCAAGGGCGAGGTGACGTACAAGGACCTTACGGGCTTCCATAAGTGGTTCTTGATCATCCTCATTTCGATGGGTTCTTCCATTATCTACACGCCTATGTATCTGAAGAACGTTTTCTACGAGCCTCTGATGCAGGGTCTTGGTTGCACCAACGCCGACCTCGGCGCCATGGTGTCCTTCTACGGTATCGCGGCAGTTATCTTCTACCTGCCCTCCGGCGTCCTCGCTGACAAGTTCCGCATGCGCACGCTTGCGACGTGGGGCTTCCTCGGCACCGCCATTCTTACCTTCGTCTATGCAACCCTGCCGTCCGTGACGATGTGCTACGTGCTCTTCGGCGGTATGGGCATCACCTCCATCCTTATCTGGTGGGGCACTCGTTTCAAGGTCATTCGTCTGTGCTGCGAAGAGGACGAATATCCCACCAAGATCGGCATCAGCTACTCCATCTACGGCGCTGTGGGCCTGATTATCGGCCTGATCAACGCTGCGATTGTGGCCGCTATCCCGATTCCGTCCGCCGGCATCCAGGCTGTTCTGACTTTCCTTGGCATTGTCATCGCTTTGCTCGGCGTCCTGTCCTATATCTTCATGCCCGATTTCAAGGGCGAGATCAACAAGGACGCCAAGGGCTTCAGCGTTGCCGACGCCATGGAGGCCATCAAGACTCCCGGCGTTATCTGGGCATGCCTCGCATACTTCTGCGTGTACACCGTGTATCAGGGCGCTACCTACACCACTCCGTATCTGACCTCGCTCGGCACCGACTCCAACCTCGTTAACGTCGTCGGCCTCATCCGCACCTACGGTATCGGCCTGCTCGCAGGTCCCGTGCTCGGCGTCATCGCCGCTCGCATCAAGAGCACCAAGACCATCATGGGCTGCTTGGTTCTCGCGCTGGTCATCCTGGGCGTCTTCATCGTCCTGCCGCAGGATCCCGGCATGGCCATCATCGCCGTCTGCTTGGTCGTCGTCTTCGGCTTCGCCACCTACGGCGCATTCTCCATCGGCTCATCGCCGCTGTCCGAGCTGGGCATCCCGATGCGCATCTTCGGCACCGCCGCAGGTCTGCTGTCCGTCATCGGCTTCTGCCCGGACATCTTCATTCACACCTGGTACGGCGGCATGATCGATGCCTCTGGCGACGCTGCCTACAACATGATCTTTGCGATCGAGGCGGTCTTCGCAATCGCCGGCGTCTTCTTCCTCTTCATGTGCCTGCGCACCGTGAAGAAGCACCTCGCCGCCAAATAAGGCGAACGGTTCTAAACCTGAGGCTTGGCCGCTTCTGCGGCGGCCAAGCACGGCCCCTTCATCGGCTCTGCCTCATCCGATGAGATAACAAGGCGCGGAGGCAGGCTCAGTTAACCCTTCGCTCCTCCCAGTACATTCGCATTCATGCAAAGGAATGGATTCATGGAAAACAAAGTCGACGCACATGCTCTTATGAACGACCAGATGAAAGCGGTTCTCGCGAAGAGCGCCGAGCTTGCCGGTAGCGATGCTTTCGCAACCGACGCGGGCTTTGAGGGCATGCGCGAGAACTACACCAAAGAACGCAAGTTCTGGAACGAGGGCGGTCCGGTCATGGCCAAGACCGTCGACGAGATGTTCGACGGCCCCATGGGCGAGTCAGGTCCGCTTCTACTATCCCGTCGAGGCCGAGAAGCTTCCGGCGATCGTGTTCATCCACGGCGGCGGATTCGTGGTGGGCAATCCCGACACGCACGACCGCGTCTGTCGAATTCTTGCCGAAAAGACCGGCGCCGCAGTTGCAAGCGTGGATTACCACCTGTCTCCGGAGTCCAAGTACCCCACCAACATCAAGGAGTGCGCGCTCGTTGCCAAATACCTGCATGAGCACGGTGAGGAGAAGGGCATCGACGGCGAGGATATCTCTTTTGCCGGCGATTCCGGCGGAGCGGTCCTTTCCATGGCCACGAACCTGTGGCTGCGCGATGAGGAGGGCGACAACTCCTACGTGAAGTCTCTGCTTCTGTACTACGGCTTCTACGGTTTGACGGATTCTCCCTCTCGCCGTTTGTTCGGATGGGAATTCGACGGCATGCGCAAGGAAGACCTCGTGTACTACAACCAGTGCTGGCTCAACGATCACGGCAGCCGAGTCCGAGGCCCCTTATGTGGACATGCTCTCCAACGACCTCAAGACTAACATGGCGCCTTGCTACATCGCGGCCGCTGGTCTCGACCCCTTGCGCGACGATAGCGCCTGCCTCTCGCCGTGCTTGACAGTAACGGCATCGACAACGAATTCGAAGTTTTCGAAGGCGTGCTTCATGCGTTCGTGCATTACTCCCGCATGCTCGACGAGGCGGAAACCTGCATCGAGCATAGCGCTGAATTCTGGAAGAACCGCCGCGCCTAGCACGCGGCTGGCGGCCCGGTCTATGGCGGCCGCATAGAAAACCCGCAGCCTGGCGTTTCGCGGCTGCATCCGACCTAGGTAATTCGGTGCATCTCCAAAACGGAATGCGCTGATGGAAATCCTTATAGCAAACAGGAGGTTATCATGGATTTCAAGCTGTCCGACGAGCAGGAGCTTATCGTTGCGTCTTACCGCGACTACATGGAGAGCGAAAACTGGGAGACCTACTTCCATGAGTGCGACGAGAAGCACGAGTATCCTCTGCGCTGGACGCAGGGTCTGTGCGAGCTCGGTCTCGACCGCATCATGCTCGACGAGGAGCATGGCGGACTTGGCCTCGAGGAGCCCCTTACCACGTTGATGGCAATCTATGAGGTTCTGGGCCAGTATGGCGCTCCGACCTACGTTCTCTATCTGCTCACCGGCTATAACACCATTGTCCGCGAGGGTACCGAAGAGCAGATCGAAGCCTGCCTGAAGTATCTTGGTACCGGCGAGCAGGTCGTCAACTCTGCGTGCACCGAGCCGGGTGCAGGTTCCGACGTCTCCGGCCTGCAGACCACCTACAAGCGTGAGAACGGCAAGATCTACCTCAACGGCACCAAGACTTTCATCACCTCTTCTCTGGGCGTGAAGTACCTCATCATCATGTGCCGCGACGCCGACAACCCGGATGTCATCTCCGAGTTCTTCGTCGACATGTCCAAGCCCGGCATCAAGCTGTCCCCGCTGACCAAGCTCGGCCTGCGCATGGATTCCTGCTGCGAGGTTTACCTCGACAACGTCGAGATGGAGGAGAAGGACTTCTTCGGCAAAGAGGGCAACGGCTTCAATCGCGGTGTCGCTGACTTCAACTTCGAGCGTTGGCTCGTCGGCGCCTGCGACTACGGCACCGCCATCTCCGCGTTCGAGGATGCTGCCAAGCATGCTTGGACCACATCGCCTTCGGCAAGCCGGTCGCTCGCTTCCAGCTGAACTCCTGAAGTTCGCCCACATGGCCATCAAGCTCGACTCTATGCGCAACATGCTCTATGAGACGGCTTGGGACGCGATCAACCTCGGCGGCGATGTGGACGCTGGCCGCGCTGCAATGTGCAAGTACTTCTGCGCCAACGCCTCCTTCGAGGTCGTCGACGACGCTATGCAGGTCATGGGCGGCATCGCCGTTGCTTCCGAACATCGTATCAACCGCATCTGGCGCGACTTGCGCGTCGACCGCGTCTCCGGCGGCACCGACGAGATGATGATTCTCACCGCTTCCAAGAACGCTATCAAGCCCTACCGTCAGTAATAGCGCTTCATCGTTCTTAACCCTTAGGGATTGACGGGCAAGGGGCGGAAACCGTCCGCCCCTGCGACCCGCCAGGATATAAGAAAGGTCGTGTATATCATGGCAATTCCTACTGAAAAACCGTCCTTCGGCCCTCTCGATGGCGTCAAGGTCGTCTACGCAGCAGTCGAGCTCGCTTGCCCGAAGGCCGCAGACCTGATGGCCGACTGGGGTGCTGACGTCATCTGGCTCGAGAACACGGGTGCAGGCGACACCATCCGACACCGCGAACGTCAAGCAGGCCGAGCGCCGCAATCAGCGATCCGTCTCCATCAACTACTTCTCCGAAGAGGGCAAGAAGGCGTTGGATCGTCAAAGACGCCGACATCTTCATGGAGGCATCCAAGGGCGCACTGGCTCGCAAGGGCATCACGGACGACGTTCTGAGGGGGCTCAACCCCAAGATGGTCATCGTCCATGTTTCCGGCTTCGGCCAGGAGGGCGATCCCAAGATGGTCAAGCGCGCCGCTTACGACCTGACCGTCATGGCCTACTCCGGCATCATCATGCAGAACGGTACCCCCGAGCAGCCCATGCTCCCCGGACCTTACGCCGGCGACTACTTCAACACCTTGATGATCGGCTTCTCCACGATGGCCGCTCTCTACAAGGCCGAGAAGTCCGGCAAGGGCGAGTCCATCGACCTCGCAATGTATGAGACCCTGCTGTCCATCGGTCAGTACTACCTGGTCGACTACCTCAACGACGGCGTGAAGTGGCCTCGTCCCGGCGCTCGCAACCAGAACCTTTGCGGCATCGGCGAATTCGAGTGCAAGGACGGCTTCCTGGGCGTTTGCCTCTACGGCGTCGACCAGAACAAGCACTTCCTGGAGACCATCGGCCTCGGCCACCTCTGGGGCACCGAGGACATCCCCGAGGACACTTCGGGCCTGTGGCTTCAACCCGCATGCCGACGATCCAGGCTGCGTTCGAGAAGTACTGCCTCGAGCATTCCAAGTTCGAGATTGAAGAGGACTTCGCTGCTCACCGCATCGCTGCCCAGGTGATCAACGACCTCGACGACCTGCCGAACCAGGAGCATATGAAGCTTCGCAACAACTGGCTTGATTGGGAGACCGTTGACGGCGAGACCTTCCACGGCCTCGGCATCTTCCCGAAGTTCAAGAACAACCCGGGTCAGGTCTGGCGTCCGATGCCCAAGCAGGGCGGCGACACCATCGACGTTCTGGTCAAGGCCGGCTACACCGAGGAGCAGGTGCGCGAGCTCGCCGAGCAGGGCGTTGTCAAGATCAGTGAATAACGCGATTTTCTAAAGCCGTCTCAAGCGGCTAACGCAGCGCGGAGCCCGAGCAATCGGGCTCCGCGTATACAAGAGGGGAAAGGAACGGGCCGAAGCATGTGCGGCATCGTGGGAAATGAGAATATTCGCAGCCTCTGGGACGGACTTGCTCGCTGCAAGGGCGATCGGGAGTTCCTGGTGTTCGAGGATTGCGATGGCGCCGTCACGCGCTTCACCTACGCGCAGTTCGATGCGCTGATTAACCGCACGGCGAACTATTTCCTCGAGCTCGGCGTCGAAAAGGGCGAAAACGTCGCCGTGCAGCTCTACAACTCGCCCGAGTACCTTTCCGTCACGTTCGCCCTCGCGAAGATCGGCGCCGTGTCGGTTCCTATCAATATGCAGCATAAGGTCGAAGAGTGCGCGTTCGTCTTCGAGCGTTGTGCCGTTCGCGTGCTGGTGACCGAGCCCGATTTTCAGGAGTTCTACTACGGCGAAAAGGCCGGGTGCTCCATGGAAATCGTGCTCGTTTGCCATGCAGCCGGCGAATTTCTCGAGCAGGGGGCCGTCGATTTCGACGCCGAGGTCGCACGTCAGCCCCATGTTCTGACCGAGGTCCGAAAGCTTGATTCCCACGATGTGGCGGAAATCATGTTCACATCGGGCACGACGTCGTGCCCGAAAGGCGTCGAACTGACCCACTACAACCTGCTTTATAGCGGCTTGTACGGCGATTGGGAGTTTTGTCTGACGCCCGAGGACCGCTTTCTCACCACCATGCCGGCCTTTCATTCGAACTTTCAGCTCTCTGCTTTGATGCCGGTGCTTACGGTGGGAGCGACTCTCGTTTTCTTGAAGAAGTACAGCGCGCGTCGCTTCTGGAAGCAGGTTCGCGCCCATCGTGCAACGGCGGTTCAGGCCGTCGCCATGATGGCGCGCACCATGATGATGCAACCGGTCGATTCCGAAGAGCGCGAGCATCAGGTGCGCACGGTGCAGTATTACCTTTCCATCTCGACCGAGGAGAAAGACGCGTTCGAAAAGCGCTTCGGCGTTCGTCTGCAGAACTGCTACGGCTCCACCGAATCGGTGTGTTGGGTGCTGACCGATCTTGCCTACGGCGATCGCCAATGGCCCTCCGTCGGACGCGCGGGCCTGGGCTATGACGTCGATATCGTGGACGAGCAGGCTCATCGTGCGCTCCCGCATCGGCGAGATCGTGTGAGCGGCATTATGGGGGAGACCCTCATGAAGGGCTACTACAACGACCCCAAGGCGACGGCGCGCACCTTCGACGCGCAGGGGAGGTTTCTTACGGGCGATAACACGCGACGAGAGCGGATGGTTCTATTTCGTTGACCGTAAAAGCAACATGATCAAGCGCGCAGGCGAGAACATTTCGGCCTCCGAGGTCGAAGATGTGCTGCTCGATCATCCCGATGTTGCCGAAGCGGCGGTTATCGGGGTGGACGACCCTGTGCGCGACCAGGCTGTCAAGGCGTTTGTCGTTCTTGAAGAAGGCGCACGGAAAGACGAAGAGACCCTGCGTTCGTACTGCGCCGCCCGTCGAGCCGATTTCAAGGTTCCGACGTTGTTCGAGTTTCCCGCGGAGCTTCCTCATACGAGTGTGGGAAAGATCGCGAAAAAGCTACTGAGCTAACGAAATTGCAATGTCGGCGAGCGGACGCTCGTCCGATACGAATGCTTGTTCCAGCAAGGAGGAGGAAATCATGGCAATTTCAACCGAAATCGTAGGAAAGACCTTCGGTCCGTTCGTGCGAGACTACACCTTCAAAGACCTCGAGATCTGCGCGCTCGGCTGCGGCTGCGCATGGGATGGCAGGGTCGATCTCGAATACGTCAACGAGCACGATGCGAAAAACCCCGATTTGAAGGTGCTGCCGATTTTCGGCGTTCCGCTGACGGTTAATGAGGAAATGACCACCACGCTCGACTACGGCTTTGATTACTCCGGATCTTTGCACTACGGCATCGATGTGTTTTTCCATGCTCCGTTCAAGATGAACGACCATATTGAGACCTTCGTTACCCAGGAGGCCATCTGGGACCGCGGCGAAGGCCGAGGGTCTCTTTCCAAGCAGGTGGGCAAATCCTACAGCTCCGACGGCACGCACCTATGCACGGTGGAGACGTACGACTGTTGCATCTATGACGGCGGCTTCGGGGGCGAACAGCCTCCGAAAGATGTCGTGGAATATCCCGACCGCGAGCCCGATCTGGTGTACGAGGAAGTCTGCGGGCTGCAGTGGCCGCTCATCTATAGAATGATGGGCGATTGGCATCAGCAGCATATCGACTGGTCCTACACCGGGCAGACCGGCCTTGCCCGCCCCATCAATCACGGTGTGTGCAGCGCGGGCATTGCGATGCGCCACGTCATCAAGCTTCTGTTCCCCGGCGAGCCCGAGCGCATGAAGCGCTTCAAGTGCCGCTTCACGTCCCCCGTTCTTCCCGGAACCAAGCTGCGCACCCAGGTGTGGAAGGTTTCTGACACCGAGGCACGATTCCGCATGGTTGACGCCGAAGCGTTCGATGCCGCCGTCGCTGCGGGCGAGCGCACGCCGAAGCCGTTCTTGAATTCCTGTATCGTCGAGTGGGAATAGCGTAGTCGAAAACACCCCGGACCCGCATGCGGCACATTGGACGGATGCGGGTCTTTTGCGTTGAGAAGGAGAATCGCATGGCTGATATTAAGAAGAAAACCCAGGTCACAAGTCCTACAGAGGATAAGATGGCGGGTATGGTGCCTGCCGACGTCCGTACACAGCGATCCTATACGGCCGAGCGCGCGCATAGAATCGCAGCCAAGGTGAAAGACATCCCCTCGTCTGCCAAGAAGGTTGCGAAAAAGACGATAGACGACGTCATGACGCCCTTTCTGCGCAAGATATCCTTCTTCTCGAGCGGCGGTTCGTTCGACGGGTATGTCCTTTCCTTATCGGCGTCGCTTTGACCCGCATCGTCCCGATGTTCAACCTTACGGCAGCCGAGAGCGCGGCTATCGGAGCGTCGGTCATGGTGGGTATTTTCTTCGGCACCATTTTCGGCGGATACCTCACCGACGCCATCGGGCGCAAGAAGATGTTCACGATCGACATCATTGCCATCGCGGTTTTTTCGATCCTGAGCGTTTTTGCCACGACGCCCCTCCAGCTTGTGCTGGCTCGCTTTTTCATCGGCGTCTTCGTGGGCGCGGACTATCCGATTGCCACGTCGCTCATTGCCGAGTTCACGCCCAAAAAGCATCGCAGCGTTTCCATGGGCATGGTGTCGGCGGCGTGGTATCTGGGAGCTACCGTGGCGGCCGTGGTGGGTATTGCCTCTACGGCGTCGAGGACGGCTGGAAATGGATGCTTGAAGCGCCGTTGTGCCGTGCGTCATTCTGCAGGCCGTCACGATATCCCTGAGTCCCCCATGTGGCTCGCCCAGAAAGGCGCATCAAAGAGGCGGAGGATGTCGTACACAGGGTTTTCGGCGACGACGTGGAGCTCGAACCCGAAGAGGCCACGCAGAAGGCGTCGCTCGGCAAGCTGTTGAAATCGGGCTACCTCAAGCGCATGGTCTTTCTGGGAATTTTCATTCTGTGCCAGGTGGTTCCCATGTACGCAATCTACACGTTTGGCCCGGACATCATGACGGCATTCGGCTTGGGCGAAGGCCAGGAGGCCATTCTGGGCGAGAGCGCCGTGAGCCTGTTCTTCCTGGTGGGCAGCATTCCTGCCATGTTCTGGCTCAACTCCATGGGACGCCGCAAGCTTCTGCTCATCAGCCTTGCCATGATGGCTATAGGCCTGCTTATTCTGGGTATTTGGCCCGACGCCCCAATATGGATGGTCATCGTCGCCTTTGGCCTGTATGCGTTTTTCAGCGGAGGCCCGGGCATTTTGCAGTGGCTGTATCCCAACGAGCTGTTTCCTACGGAGGTGCGCGCGTCGGCGGTAGGAATCGCTATTGCGTTCAGCCGCGTCGGAACCATTCTGGCCACGTACGCTACGCCGATTTTCCTGGAAGCGTATGGGATCGGACCTACCATGCTGGTCGCGGCCGGCTTGGTGGTGTTCGGCTGGGTTCTCTCGCTGGTGATGGCTCCCGAAACGAAAGGGAAGTCTCTCGCCGAGACGAGCGCCATCGAGGACGTTCCTGCTGTGCGCGAGAAGCGCGCCTCTTAGACGGGCAGCCCTACTTAGGTAGGACGCTTCTCTTGGAGAAGCGCTTTCTTGGATAAGATGCTTCTCTTAGGGCGGAGCCTCCCCCTTGGACGAAATGCCTCCTCATGAGGCATCGTGTCTCTCTTTCATAACGCATCATGAACGCGCTTGGCGGTTCCGGTCGTCGGGCGCTTTTCTTTGCCGTCGCCTCGATTTCATGCGCGCATGGTTCGCAAGCCTTCGTTCGCAAGGCGATTTTGCAACGTGGCTGTGCCGCGCAGAGGAGGGACGGGACGGTGCTACGCTGCAGAACGACGCCATGCAACCATGCGGCAGGAAAGACGGTCCCGCAACGAGAAAGGCACCCCGTAGGGTGCCTTTCTCGTTGTATGTGGGGTTGTCAGCAAAGAGGGGCTACTTGCCCTGCCACTGCGGAGCGCGCTTCTCGACGAAGGCTGCGGGGCCTTCGATGCCGTCGGCGGTTTTCTCCAGGAAGCGGTATGCAGCGTCGCTGTAACGCATTGCGTCTTCCTCGGACATCTGGGAAGCAGCATGAACGATGTACTTGGTCCACTTGAGAGCCAAAGGAGCGTTCTTCAGGCACTCTTCAGCGAGCTCGATTGCCTTGTCGAGGACTTCCTCTGCGGGAACGACATAGTTGATCAGGCCGAGTTTCTTAGCCTCGGGAGCCTTGATCTTCTTGCCGGTGAGCAAAAGCTCCATGCAGTCCTTGCGGTTAATGTCGCGAGCGAGGCGAACCAGACCGCCGGTGGAAGCGATGATGCCCAGGCCAACTTCGGTGCAGCCGAACTTGGCGTTTTCAGCGGCAACGACCATATCGCAGGAAACAGCGATCTCCATGCCGCCGCCGGCAGCGGAACCGTTGCAAGCAGCAATGACGGGCTTGGAGCACAGGCGTGCGGTCAGGCCGCCGAAGCCATGCTCGGTGACGGTCTGGCACTCGCCGCCCTCGGAAAGCTCAGAGAGGTCCTCGCCGGCGCAGAAGACTTTGCCAGTGCCGGTGACGATGATTGCACGAACGGCAGGGTCGAGCTCTGCGTTGTTCATGATGTTTTCCATGGCCTTGGAAGTTGCGCCGTTGAGAGCGTTAGCAACTTCGGGACGGTTGATGCGGATGATCAGAAGACCATCCTCGCGAAGGTCGGATACAACCGTATCGGTGCCAAAGTAATCTGCCATTGTTTCCTCCTTGAGTCTTTGCTCATTGGCTGATAGCGAGATGCTGTGCCGATGAGGCGCTTCATCTCTTGGCTCTTACCTTAGCGATTGAGCCGTGGTTCTCGCATCGCGTGCTACAAGGTATTCCTGGGCGCTTCATGGCGACACACATAGACAGAATCAGCGTAGTTTTTACGGAGGAATTATGGCATGTACCGAAAATAAAGTTAGTTATGCATGAATCGTGAATATTGGCTCATATTGAATACTTGTGCTGCGTAAAATGTAAAACACCAGGTAAATGGCATACTGTCGTTCATTTTCATAAAACACTATGCAGGCAAAAAAGTGAAATACGGGTAACAAGAAAATGAGTAGAGACAAAATACCTGCTTATCTCATGCATGGTATGCAGAAATTGCCTCAAGTCTATATACGGAAAAACCCTCCCAGCGTTGCCTACGCGTTTGGGAGGGTTTTGCGATTGGGGTTTTTGCGCCTGCGGGCCTTGCCGTCTACCAGCCTTTGCCTTCGGGCACGATGTCGTCGGCCACTTCGCCACGGGCTACTTCGCCAATAACGCGGTCGAGCACGTCGAGCGCGAAATCAAGCTGCTCGCGCGTGATGACCAGCGGCGGCTGGAATCGCAGGATCGATCCGCGATGGGATCATGACGACGCCTTCGTCATAGGCACGATACACGATCTTCAGCGCGTCCTTCGGGCATTTCGTGCGGGTCCCGGGCTCAACGATGTCGATACCCAGGTTGAGGCCCTTGCCGTGCACGCATCCGACGATGTCGTATTTCTCCGCCATCTCGTTGAAGCGCTTTTCGGCGTAGGCGCCCAATTCACGCGAACGCTCGATCAGCCCTTCGTCCTCTATTACGCCGATTGTGGCGAGCGAAGCCGCGCAGCAGACGGGGTTGCCGCTCGTGGTGAACAGATGGGCGGGGAAATCGAGCGCATCCATGATTTCGGCCTTGCCGATGATTGCAGACAGGGGCATGCCCGATGCAATGGATTTGCCAACGCTCATCAGGTCGGGCTCGATGCCGAAATGTTCGATGGACCACCATGTGCCGGTGCGCCCCATGCCCTGGTTCACTTCGTCGACGGCGAACAGAATGCCGTGCTCCTTGCAGAAGGCGTGGAGCCGTTCAACGTATGCCTTCGGCGGTGCGATGATTCCCAAATCGCCTGCGATGGGTTCCATAATCACGCATGCAATCTCATCGGCGGGCAAATAGGTTTCGGTGGCTTCGATGAGCGGCCTCATGAAGTATGCGGCCTGCTCTTCTTCGCTCAGATGGTCCACGCCTGCATGGTAGGCGTCGGGGTAGGGGATGTGGTAGACGCCCGGAACCAAAGGACCCATCTTGCGGCGCATGTTCAAGCTGATGGCGGAAAGCGTCATGGAGCCGTAGGCATCCGTGGTACGCGCCTTGGAAGCTGACCATATACGGGCGACCCGTGTAGGCGCGGGCATATTTCATGATGGCGTCGTTGGCGTTTGATCCGGAATTGCCGAAGACCACTTTCTTCGGCGTGTCGCCGGGGGCGATTGCGCACAGCTTTTCGACGAGCTCCATCTCGGGGGTGTGGTACACGTACGCGGGCGTGTAGTGCATCAGACGCTGCGCCTGGTCGGTGATGGCCTTGACGACGCGCGGGTGGCAATGGCCCACATTGGTGGCCGAGGCGCTTGCCAGAAGGTCTACGTAGGAGTTGCCGTCGACGTCGTAGAGCATGGCGCCCTGGCCGTGGTCGATGACCAGGTCATAATAGGGATGCGCGCAGCGGGCGCCATATACGCGCTTCGCGCACCATCTGCTGGGAACGTTTCTTTTCCGTGTCGGCCACGCCGACCACCTCGCTTTCTATCGACCTGCAGCACGCTGACCACATGCCGCATATGCTCCAGGAGCCCTCGCGAAGAGAGCCCTCGGTATCTGTTTGAATATTATGCGCTTATTCGCTTTTCTTGGAAGAGAAATGCCAGCGGATGTACTGGATCAAGATGATGACCATAAAGGCAATGCCGAAGTAGCCGACAAAGGGATAAATCACGTTCACCAGCGTGGAGAACGGGAGCTGGCCGCCGACCAACATGACCAGGGCCAAGGTCACGATGATGCCCTTGTATTTGACAGGGTCTTTCTCTTCGGAGGAGAACTGATTGGCCACGGAGATGATCATGGGAACGACGGTGTTGTAAATCATGACCAGCAGTACGATGGCGAATACGATGCCCACGACGGGAGAAATCATGGTTGCGAACTGCAGCGCGGGAACTTCCTGGACGCTGACATCGCTGTAGGTTGCAAGCATTGCCAGGTTAAGGCAGAAGGCGCACAGTCCCAGCAAAACGCCGCCGAACAGGCCGCCCAGGATGGCTTCCTTCTGGCTTGCCGCCTCGGTGCCCATCTTGGAGATGAACGGTACGCCTGCGAGGATGTTGTAGGCCACATACATCACGGCGCCAATAATCCACCAGCTGCTCGAATCGCCCACGCCGCGCACGACAGAGTCGCCCGCTGCGGCGATGGCGGCATCGGCGTTGGAGAGGTTGTCCCAGTTCGTAAGCAGCGCGGCAAGCGCGATGATGATCAGAAACACGATGGCTACAGGGCCAATGGAGCCAAGGACTTTGACAATGCGATTCATGCCCAGAAGAGCGCTTGCCAAAGCGATGGCGGCCATAAGCACGCTGCCCGCGAACTGAGGCAATCCGAAGTATTGGTTGAACGTTGCGCCCGCTCCCGAGATCATGATGATTCCGACCAGGAAACAGAACAGGATGGTGAACCACTCGAGGAACGTGCCGACGTATTTGCCGCAGAAGAACCTGAAGGAAGAGAAATCGGCTGATTTCGCATGCTTGTATCCGTAGTTCATGAAGACGGCGCCAAGGACGGCGAACAATGCGGTGGTCACGAGGCTGCCGGCAATGCCCGGGATTCCGTACGAGGTGAAGAACTGCATTACTTCCTGGCCCGACGCGAAGCCGGAGCCGATAAGGGTGCCGACGAGTGTTCCCGCGAATTGGAATACCTTTGCCGGCCGGACATGAGTAGCGTTTTGCTCTGACATGTCTTCCCCCTTTCCCGCCGCGTTAGATCGCGGCGATCGAGATGTGTAAAAGAGCTTTGAGGCCCGTATGGCCTATGCTGCTGCGTGTACTTTATCGCAATAAAGTGTGAATGTGTAGGGAATCTTTCATCAGGAAACAGAATGGAAATGCCGCATAGCATATGGAACATGCCGTCAAATAAGCATGCCTTAGCCGTTTTGTGCGAAAGAGAAGCGCCTATAATTCCAAGTGAATCATCTGAATGCGGTCGCATCTTGGCCGTTGCTTCGAATGTCGGAGGATAGGGGACCCGTATGATTTTCGTTTAAGCGACGATGAGCGTGAGCTTGTTTCTGAGGTGCGCCAATTCTGAGAGGTATTTCGACGAAGCCTCCGTCGCTCAATGGCGGCGCGATGGCGGCTTGCCGGCGAAGTGGTCAAGCGTTCGTGAACCTTGATTTCAAAGGCTTCGGCGTCATACATCGGCGCGGGCACGATCTACGACCTGTTCGCCCAGGTGCTCGTGCTCGAGGAGCTTTCTCGCGCATCAGCGCGGCGCTGCCATTTCATACCGACTTTCTTCAGCTGCAGATTCTCGAGGCGTTTGCGATGCGGGGCAGACGGCCCTATTCGCGAGGAATACCAGAAGACGGGTAGGCTTGCATTCGCTCTTGCGGTTTCGGAGCCCAGCGCAGGGTCTGATACCATGGGCATGAAAACCGCAGTTTCATTGCGCGATGACGCGTTGGTGCTCAATGGCGTGAAATCCTTCGTGAACAACGGAGAATACGCTCCCGCGCTGCTTGTCGCGGCGATTGACGAAGAAGCCTCGGCTGAAAGCGGCGAGCCGACGCTTTCGCTGTGGCTTATTCCCCGCGATCTGGAAGGGATTCGCGTGGTGCCCGAGGATAAAATCGGCCAGTCCATGCTTCCGTTTGCGAGCATTCTTTTCGACAACGTGGTCCTTGATGAGTCCTATCGTCTTCGCGGCGATGCCAAGGGGTTTTCCCAGCTGTTCAAATTCTTCGAATTCGGTCGTGTTTTCGTATGCGCCACGGCGCTGGGTCAGGCTCAAGCCGCCATGGAGGATGCCGTTCGGTGGGCGCAGGCGCGCAGTGCCTTCGGAGCCTCTATCGCCTCCTTCCAGCAGATTCAGCAGATGCTGACCGATATGGAGGTGAAGCTTGCTAACATGCGCAACCTTGTCTACCAGGCGGCCTGGGAATTCGACAGGGGAGAGCACGACCGACTGACTGTGGCCATGATGAAGCGCTATGTTCCCGCCACGGCCACGGAGGTGGCAAGCGACGCCATGCAGATCCTTGGCGGCAGGGGATACACGTCGCAAGAGCGCGTCTCTTCGATCTGGCAGGATTGCCGCGGTTTCCAGATAGCGGAAGGAACCGATCAAATCATGGTTCATATTGCCGCTCCGCTGATTATGAAGAAATACGAAGGCTAGGATTTTTCGTCCGGTATACAAAAGACGGTTGTTTGCCTGAAGGCTGTCGGGGTTAGGCCCCCGCAGCCTTTTTTAGATGAGGATAGCATCCTGGTCTTCATGTAAAGCGCGTGAGGAAGAGGCCCTTCCATTGCGCGGGAGGACGATTGCTTGTGGCGCATACAGTGTACGAAGCAATTTATCTTGAATACGTCATCGGCATCGAACGAGGCTTTCTCCGACACCTGGACGTTTGCTTGCTGGAGCGGTTGTATTGACGGCGAGCGAAAAAATGCATAGACCGTCGGTGCCGATTGAGATTCTGAGTAGGTTGGTGCGTCTTCTGTTTAACGACTAAAATATACGGTCAAATAGTAGAAACTGGGTAGTTATCTATCTTTAACCAAAGATATGCCGATGGAATATAAAAGATTTTTAAATCAATTCATAGAATATTCAAATAATAAGTACACAGGATATGTTTTCTGACCATAGTTTCGGCGTTCGTTCTCTTGAATTATAAGACTCGAGTTTGTTCTGTTCGTTCTGTGCCCAGTGTTTGGCTGGAGCGGGGAGTTCTTTAAAAAAAGCAGGCAATCGGAGATACAAGGAGGATGTATGTCTGAGAAAATCAGACGCCAGGGACTCACCTGGCGCCACGTTGCGGTTGTTATAACCATGATGCTTACCCTGCTGACCGCAGTAGCTATTGTTTTTACGGCGGCAGGTCTGTGCTATCGTCCCGTTGCCGATCATTTTGGCGTTCAAATTTCCGATGTTTCTCTCTATATCACGTTCGTCTATATCGGAAGTATGGTGGGTCCTATACCTGCTGGTATTTTGTTCGACAAATTCAATCCGAAGATCGTCTTCACGGTGGCAGCTTTGCTTGTGGTGCTGCCGTATCTCGGGTTTGCGTTCTATCCGTCTATTCATTATTTCTGGGTTGCCGGCTTCTTTATCGGTCTCGGCCTGTGCGCTCTCGAGTACACCATGACGGCAGGTATTTTGAGCCGTTGGTTCCATACGAACTATGGAACGGTGGTCGGTCTTTCCTTCGCCATGACGGGCGTGGGCGATATCTGGAACATGGTGGGACAGACAGTGCTCGGTCCCGATCTGTCCGGATGGGCGACGCTCTACCTGATTTTCGGCATTGCCATGGCCATCGGAACTATTCCGTGCATCTTGCTGTTCATCAAGCGTACGCCCGAGGAATGCGGAACGCTTCCTTATGGTATGCCTATCGATGAAAACGGCAACGCTCTTTCCGTCGCATCGGAAGAGGAAGAGAACAACGAAGTCGTTGAAGAGCCTGGTTATACGGCAAAAGAAGCTCTCAAGCTTCCGTTCTTCTGGACGATGCTTATCGGCGCTGGCCTGTTGAACGTGACGGTGACGCTTTCGCAGCTGTTCGCGACATACGTACAGTTCCTCGGACATGACGGCTGGGCCGGCGTTGCTATTGTGGCTCTGCTCGCTCTTTCTGGCACGCTTGAGTCGTTTGCTTCGGCGGGTCAGATGGTTGGCAAGGTGCTGGTTGGATATATTGGTCGCGCACGTTGCGGCGCCAGGTCATGGGTCTTATCGGTGGCGTGGTTGGTCTTGCAATGCGGTGGGCTCAGCTCATGGGCGAAGCCGTATTTGTCGATGTTCTTCGGCGGAGCCTGTGTAGTTTGATGTATGCATGCTCCACTGCTATGCTGCCGTTTTGGTGCGTGAGGTTTTCGGCGGGGATTACGACCGGATTTATTCTTGGCAGGTCGTTGTATTCAACGGCTTCGGCGCCATGGGAGCGACGGCATGGGCTGTTCTTGCCCAGAGCTGCGGTTGGGATGTTTTCTTTGCCGTGAGCATTCTTGTTGTCGTGGTCACGTTCATCACAGTTGCGTATACGGGCATAGCGGGTTACAAAGCACGTGCGAAGACATGGTACAAATCCGACAAGCAGCTTGCTAGCGAAGCAGTTGAATCAGTGTAACGATTACGGGAGGAATCATGAAAATCGATCTCGGTCTTGCGGCGATGATATTGAACCCCATGGTTTGTGCTTGCCTGATAGGGGGCATCCTGCTCAAGCTGGACGTCTTCGTCCTTATTGCGATAGGCGTTGTCGGCTACGGGACATGGGGGGTGCTCCATGCCATCAATTACAAACACCAGAGGGATCTTCTCGAGCAAGCTGCTCGAAAAAAATAACGCCTACCGCAAAGATTGAGCTTGCTTTCTGATTCGTAGAAGGACGCCGGTTTGCACCGGCGTCCTTTGCTGTTTTTAAAGCTGCTATTTATACATAAAACTATATGAGTGCCTTTCTATTCATCGAGCTCATTAATGGAAAAGAGTACTCATTAGATATGTCTATTAATGTACGGACGGAAATAAAAATCTGACCATAAACATAAGGGAGTGTTTGGAGAATTATAGTGTCAGAGTTTGTTCTTGGGCGTCGTGCCGGCGCCCTCCTTCGACAGAATCGAAGGAGGAGTCATTCTATTCTTCATCCAAGGAGGGAATTACATTGAGTGAGGCAACTTACACGAATAAGCTGAGCGCCCGCCATGTGCTCGTCGCTCTGACGGGTATCATGATCACGTTTGGCTGCTCTGCTTTGGTGTTTTCTACATGGAGCGCATTTCAGGCTGTCGTGCCTGAAATACTCGGTGTTGAGCGCACCACGTGGGCGTTTTATGTAACGGTTCTTTATCTTGCAGAGGCGTTTTCTGCCCCGTTTATCGGCAAGCTTCTTGCGAAGTACGACATCCGCATTGTCCTGAGCGTATCTGCCGTGCTAGTTGGTTGTGGCTTCCTGCTCATCGGTTTTGCTCAGTCTATGTGGGCGTTCTACGTTGCAGGCGTTATGATGGGTATCGGCGAGGTCGGTCTTCTCTGGCTTGCTGTTCCTACGCTGTGCAACAGCTGGTTCAATAAGGGTGCAGGCACCATCATCGGTCTGTCCATGGCATTCACGGGTATTGGTGGCGCATGCTGGCTTCAGGTTTTCAATGGCTGCTATGCTGCAGGCATCTCCGTTTGGACCCTGTACATCATCTGGGGTATCATTGCTCTCGTGACCTCTCTTCCGTTCACGCTCTTCTGCATTCGCAAGACTCCGGAAGAGGTCGGATGCCTTCCCTACGGCGCGCCCATTACCGAGTCCGGTCTGCCTGAGGGCATCTCCTCTGCTAAGGCTTTCAAGACCCCTGTTTTCTACGCAGTGTTCTTGTTCGCTGGTTTGATCAATGCTTTGACGATGGTCGCTCAGCAGTTCCCGACCTACACCAAGCAGCTCGAAGGAGTGCCTTACGACGCTCTGGCCGTTGGCGTTATGATGGCGACTGTCATGATGGTTGCTCAGGCTGTTTGCAAGGTTCTGCTTGGCGTCGTTGCCGACAAGAACGTGAAGGCTTCCTTCGTGGCGGCTGTCGTTACGGGTATCGGTGGCGTTTTGTTGGTATGGTTCGGCACCGCAAGCGAAATCATGCTCTATGCTGGCGCTGCTATCTACGGCTTCTTCTTCGCCGCATGCATGGTGCTTACCCCCTGCGTCGCTCGCAAGCTGTTCGGTACGCGTGAGTACCCGCAGATTTACGCATCCATTTCCATGTTCGTTAACATCTGCGGCGCCGTCGCTCCCACGATGTGGGCGTTCCTCGGCCAGATGGGCTTCCCGACCCTGTTCACGGTTGCCATCATTCTGCTTGTCCTGGTTGCGCTTCTCGGTGGCTTCGCTTTGATGAACACCAAGAAGATGCAGGCTCAGTGGACCAAGTAATACTGCTTGCATACCAAGCTAAAAGTGCAGCGCGAAAGTGCTGCACTTTTTTTTGCGCTATCGCAGGTTCCCGCCTGTTCGGTGATTCTGTCCAAGGAAACGAAAATGACGCATTCGCCGAGAAAGAAACGCCTGTCCCTCGGGCCTGTTTGAAATGGACAGAAAAGGGCGGGTGTAGTAATATTCGATACGCAATAGAAAGAGGGGATGGGGATGAATCTTTCGCAGCTGTACTATTTTCGAAAGCTATCGGAACTTCAGCATTACACGAAAGCGGCCAAAGAACTTTACATTACTCAGCCGGCTCTCTCCGATGCTATTCGTTCTCTCGAAAAGGAGCTCGGTGTTCCTCTTTTCCAGAAAGAGGGTCGCAACGTCAAGCTAACGCGCTACGGCCGAGAGTTTTCTGCGTATGTGCACGATGCGCTTCGCGAGCTTGACAAGGGCATCGAGATAATGCGTGAATACACAGGAAGGCTTTCAGGCAATCTTTCGGTAGGCGGGCTCTACACCATCACGGGAGATTATCTTCCGGCGCTTATCCGTGCCTATCATGACAATTACGGAGATGGCGTAAAGGTCGAGGTGTCCCAGAACTTCTCTCTGCCCCTTATAGAGGGACTGAAAGACGACACCTACGATGTGGTCTTCGCTGCCCGAAAAGAAAACGAACCCCGGTTGCATTTCGAGCCTGTTGTAGCGCATCAGCTTGTTGTTGGCGTTCCTAAGGGAAGCCATCTGGCTTCGAAGCCGTTTGTCTCGTTCTCTGATTTGCAGGGCTACGATATTCATACCTATCGTTCGGGAACTCCGATAGGCGATGAAGTGGGTCGAGTACTTGCCAAATATGGCGTAACGGCACATCAGGATTTCGATGATGACATCACCATGGGAGGGATGCTCGCTACAGCTCATCCGCATGAGTGCGCCCTGCTT
>JBKTHK010000025.1:0-24986 GCA_047240885.1 Slackia sp.
TCATGGGGTTGCCCCCATACGGACCTGAACCGTACGCGTCTGCCAATTCCGCCACACCCGCGTGGCTTAACAGCCTGTTTTCGTTTACTCCGAAAACGAAAAGAAATACTACATGATTCTTCGTATATGAGCAAGACCTTTTTTCGAAAAAAATGAATACCGCGCTCTCCTTGCTCCGCTTTTCGTTTCTCTTTGGTTCACGAATTGCGTTGGGCTTGCTAGGGGGGGCTTTTGGGCGCTGTGTGGCGCTTTACCGCTTCGCTCGAATGTTCATGGATTCGTTACACAACTTCAACAAGGCGATGGCTTGCGATGGGTGTATCATGCGCGGATACGCTGGCAGATTTGCTCTAAGAGAAAAGAGACAGGAGAAATTATGGGCCAGGCAACTGAGGTTAAGCTTTACACGCGCGAAGGGGCTTATATCCCGCGCGTTGCTGCGGTACATGATCTGTGCGGCTACGGGAAGTGCTCGCTCGGTGTAGCCATTCCCGTTCTTTCGGCTGCGGGATGCGACGTATGCCCGGTTCCTACGGGCTTGTTCTCGAGCCATACGGCATTTCCTGGATGGTATATGCATGACACGACGGAGATACTCCCCGATTACCTCAATGCTTGGAAGGGCATCGGCGTCGAGATAGATGCGGTGTATTCGGGCTTCCTGGGCGCCCCCGAGCAGGTCGACATCATCCGTGGTATTTACGAGACGTATCCGAATGCTCTTCGTGTGGTCGATCCCGTTATGGCGGACCACGGCAAGGTGTATCCGACCTATACGCCGGAATTGTGCCAGGCCATGGCCGACTTGGCAGCGGATGCCGACATCCTCACCCCGAACCTCACTGAGGCGGCTATTATTCTCGGCGAGCCTATCGGGGACGCCTGGGGCGGCGTGAATATTTCCGATGACGAAGCGAAACGCTTGGTGGACGCCCTTTTGGAAAAGGGCGCGAAAAACGTCATTCTGAAAGGCATTCAGCGAGGCGACGGCCTCATTCGCAATTTTGTCGCCGGTCGCGATTTCAATATTTTCGAGGCCTCGAACGAATTCGTGCCCTATATGCTGCACGGAACGGGCGATTTGTATTGCAGCGCTTTGCTCGCTGCTGTCATGGCTGGACGCACCATGGCCGAAGCGGTGCGTTTCGCGGGCGATTTGACCCATGATGCCATGCTCGTCTCGGCGCAGCAGCCGGCATTCAAAGATAGGGGCGTTAGTTTCGAGCCTTTGTTGGGACGTGTGTCTGCTTTGCTCGCGTAGTATTCGCCGCGAGGCAAGATGGGGACCGTCCAGCGGTCCGGTCGAAACAAAGGCCGTGTCGCTTCGTGTGCGACACGGCCTTTTTACGAAATATGCGGCGATTGCTTTGCGGGTCTTGGGCTTTCGTTGAGCACCGTTTCAGTCGGCGCCCGTCAAGCCAGGGGGGTTGTCCGAAGGCGGTTGGCTTGCTTAGAAGGCGAGGAGCTGCTTGGAAGGAGGGCGACGCTAGTCTTCGTCGTCAAAGAACGTGAAGTCGTCTTCGTCTTCTTCCACCGGGCCGCGGTCTTTGAAGGTACGGCGGGTCTTCCACTCCATGATGACGCAGGCAAGAACAGAAATTGTAAGACCGATGAGGACAAGAAGGCCGATGCCCTCGAAGGTTTCGAAGAGGAAGTGGTAAAGCGATGCGAAATCCATGGGGTCTCTTTCCGTGAGGGGTGCCGCGCATACGTAGCGTAATGGGCGAATGCGCCGGCGACAAGAACGACAAACGTTCGAAAATGACTATCTTTCGGCATTTTATAGAGCCTGGGAAACCTTGACAAGCGAAAAGTCTTTCCTGTGGTGGGTCGGTGAAGCGCATACGATGCGCCGGCGGGAAACGCCCTGTATCCTGCCCGTTACGCTATACTGATTCGGTATTTGATTACGTGCAGCGACTCGCAAGAACTGCCGCGTTGGCCTTGGGCCGCGCGCTGTGGACGCTTCGGTCGCTCTTCGGCCTTGGTAAGGAGCAAGACATGCTTGACATTCGCTATGTTCGCGAGAATCAAGAGGCTGTCGCCCAGGCGATGGCAAACCGCAATTTCCCGTGGGACGCTGCGAAGTTCTCAGAATTGGATGAAAAGCGTCGTGCGGCCATCGCCGAGGAGGAAACCCTCCAGGCCCAGCGCAACAAAACCTCGAAGGAAATCGGCGCTTTGATGGGCAAGGGCGAAAAGGAAGCGGCGGAAGCTGCCAAAGAGGAAGTTCGCCAGATCAACGAATAGCTCGAGAAGGCAAGCGCCGAGCGTGAGGCCATCGATGCAGAGATGAACGACATCCTGGTGGGAAGCCCGAACCTTCCTTGCGATGCCACGCCCATCGGCAAGGACGAGACCGAAAATCCCGAGCGCCGTCGCTGGGGCACTCGCGATTTCGCGGCGGAGGGCTTCGAGCCCAAGGCTCATTGGGACTTGGGCACCGATCTGGACATTCTCGATTTCGATCGCGGCAACAAGCTTTCCGGCAGCCGCTTCACGGTTCTTGGTGGCGCGGGAGCTCGTCTTGAGCGCGCTTTGATCAACTACTTCATCGACACGCACGTGAGCCGCGGCTTCAAAGAATGGTGGCCTCCTGTAGTTGTGAAGCGCCAGACCATGTTCGGTACGGGCCAGCTGCCTAAGTTCGAAGATGATGCGTATCACGTTGGCGAAGACCAGTTCCTCATTCCCACGGCCGAGGTCACGCTGACGAACCTGCATGCCGACGAGGTTCTCGATGCAGCCGCTTTGCCGAAGCGCTACACCGCATTCACCCCGTGCTTCCGAAGAGGCAGGCTTTGCGGGCCGCGATACGCGCGGCATATTCGCCAGCATCAGTTCGACAAGGTTGAAATGGTCAAGTTCGCCGCTCCGGAGGATTCCGACGAAGAGCTTGAGAGCATGACCGCCGAGGCCGAATATCTGCTTCAGCAGCTTGAACTTCCGTACCGCGTTATCAGCCTGTGCACGGGCGACCTGGGATTTTCCGCACGTCAGACGTATGATATTGAAGTTTGGCTGCCGAGCTACAACGACTACAAGGAAATTTCCAGCTGCTCGAACTGCGGCGATTTCCAGGCTCGTCGTGCCAATATCAAGTATCGCGACCCGGCGAATTTCAAGGGAACCCGCTATGTTCACACGCTGAACGGCTCTGGCCTTCCCGCCGGGCGTACCATGGCTGCCATTATCGAAAACTACCAGCAGCCGGACGGCACCATCAAGGTTCCTTCCGTCCTTGTTCCCTATATGGGAGGTATGGAGTACATCGTTCCCGAGGCGTAGTTGCTCGAGCTTTGCCGTGCCGCACTTGCGGGATGTATGCATTCGATGGGCGTCTGCACGGCGTCCATCTTCGTTTTGGGCTATGCTCGAGATAGACGAGATTGTACGGAGCGCGCTGCGATTGGCGCATGTGGAGACGAAGAGAGGCTACAGTGGAAAACGACTTCGATCAAAAGGCCGTTTCATCCCAGGCTGCTCCCCCTCCTCCTGCGCCAAGCGTGCAGTTGGCTCAAGCGCACGGGGAGCGTCCTTGCGACGCGCTCGATTCCGACGACGATCGCGATTTTGTTCAAGAGCCGTGCGGCCGAGCGCCTGAAGAGGGAAAGCCGCCGGTATCGTCGATGGGCGCAGTGAGGCGTTTGGCCGCCCCCGCAGAGCTGAGAAATCTGCGGGTGCTCGCGGGCGAAGTCTCGCCTCCGACCGACGTGCCCTCGTCGTTGCCGCCGGCGTATTTTGCCTGCCCTCATTGTTGCCGTCGCCGCTTTTTTCATGGCTCCTCAAACGGATGCCGATGAATCCCGCTCGAGCGACCGCGCCACCGAGGCTGACTCCGAACGAAATTCCGCCGTGGTTCTCGATGCGAATGCGACGGCGGATGCCCGCGAGGTGAACGAATTAGTGACTAGTCAGTTCGAGGCTCTTTCGAAAAACGAAAACTCCGAGCTCACGTTCTACGCGCAAACCTTTATGGAAGACTATGACGAAGGGGTCGACGAAAGCGTATCCTATGGATTTTCGGACCTGGGAATAACGGCCGATGAGTTGGCGGAAAAGCTGTGCAACGATCTTGGAGCGGAGGTTGTGAGCGTCGATGCCTACGGAGACAAGGCCTGGGTCGAGGTTTCTGTCACGTCGAGGAGCTTCTCTGACCAGGCTGAGGTTTTCGCGGCGGCCGTGGCGCGCAGCAATCAGGATTTCGCCGATGAGGAATCGTACAAGGAATACCTCAGAAAGACGCTGCTCGAGTCTTTCGACGGCCTCGAGCCAAGAACCAACGATACGCTTATCGTGGTGGAGCGTGTAGACGGTGCATGGCAGCTGTCGTCTGAAAATATGACATCGCTTCTTGGAATGGCCTGGTATGGATAGCGTTGGCGTATCGCAGCGGCGATGGCGGCGCGGGAATAGGTGATGGGATTTATGTCGACGCCCGGAAAGCGCCCTTCGGTAAAAGGAAAGAAAATAGCGACAAGACGCGTTGCGGAAAGCGCCCTCGGAGCCACGGCGTCCGCACCGGCGCATCCGTCTGCGGTTTCTGACCCTTCCACAGAGCCTTCCCCCGATTCTTTGAAGGCCGATGTGTCACAGAGTTATCGCGAGGGGGAAAGCGCGCCCTCGAACAGCGAAGACCGCTCCAAAACCGCTTCTTCGAGCGAAGGTGTGCTGCCCTCTTCGCAAGGAGCTTCGCATGATGGCGCTCTGGTGGTTCCCGGGGTTGCGAAGGCTTCCGAAGAGCTTGCTACGATAGCATCGCAGGAAAAGACTGCGCTGGCTCGCTTCGAACAGGCCGGGGCGTTTTCTGCCCCTGACATAGAATCGGGCCCGGCCGATTCGTTCGATCTGGGCGACTTCGGCGACGAACCTGTTCAGAAGGGGCCTCTTCGGAAGAAAAGCAGCCGCTCCGGCGAATTATCCAAAGCGAAAAAGGCGGCAACGTTGCCTTCGTCTAAGGAGGAAGGTCGGCTTTCCGATTCGAACCCGGCGAAAGATGGGGAGAAGGCTCCTAAGGGCGGCATGTTTTCTTCCATTCGGAACAGGGCGAAAAAGAAGGCCGCTTCCTCGAAAGGGGAAGATCTTGGACGTGTGAGACCCGCCGCAGAGCAGAAGGCGTCGGACTATTCTCCCGAAGAGGAAAGGGCCAAGGGGCTCGTTTGAAGGCCGCGCTTCGGGCGAGGAGGCGCCGAATTCTCGCGTGGTCTGCAGCCGTTTTCGTTGTTGCGGTGCTTGTAGGCAGCGGCGTCTTGTTCTGGAATACGTATCTGCGATACGACGATGCGGCTGATATACAAGGGGAATGGCAGGTGATCGACGGCTCCTCGACGGTGGTTATAGATTCGGATTCCATTCGGATGCTCGAGCTGCTCGATTACGAATACACGCTTGATACGTGGGCGAAGACCATCGACTTCTCGTTTACCGATTTGAGCGGCACGGGGTCGTATAGCTTTTCTGACGACAGGCGCGTGCTCATCATCAAAGAAGGAGAGGGTGACGACCAAACGACGCTTTCTCTCGTTAAGATTTCAGACAACGCAGAAGCCGAGCCTCGCATCGTCGACGAATCGGAGCGAATAACCACGGAGTCCCTTTCTGGCTCGGCCGACCAGAGCGGCGCCTCGGGCGAGGCCGATGCGTCTGCGGATCAACCCGTCCAAGAAGAGGGCGTATCTGACGGGGAGCCCGCCGATGCTGCTGCGCAAGATTCGAGCCCTGCCACCGATCAAGGTCAGGCTTCATAGTGTCCGGGAGCAGCCGCGTATGGGTGGAGCACGTTACGGTGCGGCCGGATAGGATTGTCGCGGATATCCGAATTGCCGACGAAGCGTGCGTCCTTACATCCGAAGACATGATTGACAAGGCTCTTTGCCGCTATCCCCACCTGCTTGACCACGCTTGCGTGAACGATCGGGGGGAGACATTCGGCGCTGTTGCGTCACGCACTTCGGTGGCTCATCTTGTGGAGCACATGGCAATCGAGGGGCAGGCCCGCGTATCATCGGGCGCGAAGAGCCTCTTTGTCGGGAAAACCTCATGGGCGAACAGGGCCAAGCTGCTCGCACGGGTCGAAATAAGCTACGAAGACGATTTGGTGGCGCTTGCCTCCCTGCGCGCGGCGGTGCTGTTTGTCGACTATCTGCTCGCCGAGCGCGAGGAAGCGCGCTTTTGCGTCGGTGAAGCTCCCTTGAAAACAGAGAAACGTAACGGCAACGAAAGCGCTGGTTGTTTTCGTATCCCATATAATGGCTGAAGAACGGTAGACGCGGCGCGTCATCGTGGCGTGCTGCGAGATAGGAGGCTGCAATGGGTAACAAGTTCAGCGCATTCGTGGTAGGCGGATTGGTAGGCGCCGGCGTTGCGCTTTTGTGCGCTCCGCGAAAGGGCGTTGAGACGAGGGCTTTGGTTGCCGAAAAAGCCTCTACGGTGTTCGGACAGGCAAAAACGGTTGGCGATCAGGCCGTTGAGCGCGGTCAGGCTTTGTATGAAGACGCCGTTGTCCAGGGTCAGAAGGCATACGACTATGCGGTGGCGGGAACGCAGGCGGCTTATACCGACGTAACGCAAAAGGGCAGGCAGGTCTACGAGACGGCGGCTCATCATGTACAGGGCGCCGCCCAGAAGGCTCAGAAGACGGCAGATGCCGTAAAGCCGGCGTTTTCCGACAAGAACGACGAGCTTCGCGCCAAGATAGACGCAGCGCGCGAGCGCATTGCGGCGCAAGTTGCGAAGAACGCCGAAGCCGCCCATGCGGTTGTCGTGGAAAAGGTTCCCGTTGCGGCGCAGAAGGTGAATGAAGTCGTCGATGCCGCTCAGGAAAAAGTGGCAAGCGCCGCCGCCGTTCTTGCCGGATCGGCCGCTGCTCGCTCTTCTTCCGACGCCCAGGCCGCTTCGCTCGTCGAGCAGGCGCCCGTTTCCGAAGCTCCGTCTGTCGTGTACGAGGCAGAACCCGTTCAGCCTGCGGCTTCGGCCCCCGAGGCTCAGTCCGAGGTGAATAAGGAACAGCAGTAGTTTGCGCGTTTTCGCATAATGCAGGGAGGAGGCCGGCTTGCGTCGGCCTCCCTTTTCGTGAGGGATAAGGCTATGGCTCGTAAGAAAATGGTAACCAGTCGCGATATGTGCAAAATGCGCGTGTTCGGCGGAAAGCGTCGCACGAAGCGCATAGGGAAGGTGAAATCATGCGTGTTTCATCCGAGCGAAAAGCGCTGCGTCGGTTTCATGGTGAAGCGTCCCGACTTGTTGTGGATGTTTCATCGCAAAGACCTGTTCGTCGCCCTTGACGGTTTCGATTTGATTGACGGTCGCATTGTCGTGAAAGACGAAGGCGACATGACGGGTCCCGCAGCCTGCCGTCGCATGGGCATAGACTGGGACCGTTGCGTCATCTGGGAAGGCATGCCCCTGATGACGATTGACGGAACAGCCATCGGCTGCGTTGGCAATATCTCGTTTTCGCTGCGTAGCGGTGAGATTGAGAGCGTGGAGGCCTCGAATGGCACCACGGCGAAATATCTGCTGGGAACGCTCGAGGTTCCTGCCGACTACATCAAGGGCTTCAAGGGGGCATGGGCGTCGATCGTCGTGAAAGAAGACAGCCGCGAGGCGGGAGAGCAGGAACAGTTCAAGGGCGCGATCGTTGTTTCAGACGATGTATGGGAGCTTTCTCCCGAAGGCGGCTGGGCAGAATCTGCCGGCGAATTCACTGCAAAGGCGCGCGCTCGCATGCACGAAGCCGCCGAAAAGCCAAGCCGAAGGTCCAAGAGGTGACGCATGCGGCGGGCGAGGCCATAAACGAAGGGCCTATGCTGTCGGCCAGCAGGTTGCCGCAAGCAGGGGATGTTCGCATCCTTCAAGGAAGAATACGAAAAAGCCCGTTTCGGAGAGGAGCCCCGAGAGCTCGCTTCGAGCGAGGCCGATGATTCCCAGGAAGACGAGGAAAAGGACGCTTTCGTCGATTGCGACGCTGACGGCTCTGAACTCGATGCTCAAGACGTGCAGGTCGACGATGTTTTCGACGAAGACGACGAGCAGCCGAAGGCGAAGAAAAAACCAGCGCAGGCGTCGAAGGGTTCTTCCGTTTCGGGCATGTTTGCCGCATTCAAAGAGGAATACAACAAGGCACGATATGACGATTAGGGCCTTCGAGGAGCAGCGAAGGCCAGAGGATTGGTGTTCATGGGCGAAAAACGACCAGGAGTGACGGGTTCTATCCGCTTAAAAATGGAGAGAATCGAAGAGCGAAAGGAAAGCTTCGTAGAACGGCAGGAAGAGCGTTTCGGGGAACTTGAGGAAAGGCTCGAAAAGCCCGTGTCCGACCGTCCTGCGCTTGCGCGCCTCACCAAGGTCGACCTTTTCAAATTCGGCGGCTTGATTGCGTTTTTCGTTTTGATGGCCGTGGTATGCGTGGCCATTGCCCCGCTTATCCTGGAGCTTACTGAACCAGGCGGTGTGGAGCGGGTTGTCCAGGACGTTCGCAACGCAGGACCGGGAGGCGTTCTGATTCTTTTGGGCATGCAGTTTTTGCAGGTCGTGGTTGCCTTTATTCCTGGCGAGGTAGTGCAGGTCGCCGCGGGCATGATGTATGGCCCATGGGGCGGCGCCGCGGTGGTGCTTGTAGGGTGCGTCATTTCGAGCGCGTTTATCTTTTTTATCGTCCATAAGCTCGGCGCGCCGTTCGTGCGTGCCATGATTCCCGAGAAGTGGATGGGAAAGCTGGAAGATTTCGAGGAGACCGACAAGCTTGATGTAATGGTTTTCGTGCTGTTCCTCATTCCGGGGCTTCCCAAAGACGTCTTTACCTACTTGGTGCCTCTGACGGATATGAGCATGAGAAACTTCCTTGTCCTTTCGACCGTCGGCCGTATCCCCGGCATCTTGATGTCGACGCTTGCCGCAGACGGCCTCATGGAGGGCGATATCATGCGAAGCGTTCTTCTCTTTCTGGTGGCGGCGGGCATCGCTGCGCTTGCTATCGTGTTTCATGAGAAGATCATGCATGCTTTCGCCAAGAAGAAATAACGCTCGATACCTGATAATCTGAACGAAATCGATTACGGCCCGACGAACGAATCGCCGGGCCTCTTTGCTGGAGGGAGGAAAGGGGCGCCATGCGTTTTGTCTCTTGGAATGTAAACGGATTACGCGCTGCGGTGAAGAAGGGGTTCGAAGAGTCCGTCGCCGCGCTCGACGCCGACATCATCGCCTTGCAGGAAACGAAGCTTCAAGAAGGGCAGATCGACCTGTCGTTGCCGGGGTATTTTCAGTTTTGGAGCTACGCCGAGCGAAAGGGGTATTCAGGTACGGCGGTATTCTGTCGGCAAAAACCCCTTCGGGCCCTGCATGGGCTCGGCGATTCCGCGCTTGACGACGAAGGCCGCATCGTGGCGCTCGAATTCGACGATTACTGGTTCGTGGACGTATACACCCCCAATGCGCAAAACGAGCTTGCCCGCATAGACCATCGCATGGCGTGGGATGATGCGTTCAGGGATTTCTGCAAGAACCTCGAGAAAGGCGTGATTCCTGCAGGCGTTGCGGTGCAGGATTGCGCAGAGGGCGAGGGGCATGTATCCATTTCGGAGCTTCCCCTCACGCAAGAAGGCGAGCGTACCTCCGCGAAGCCTGTGGTGATGTGCGGTGATTTCAATGTTGCTCATCAGGAGATAGACCTGAAGAATCCCGGCCCCAATAGAGGAAATGCCGGTTTCTCGGACGAAGAGCGAGAGAAATTCACGTGCTTGCTCGATGCTGGATTCGTGGATACGTTTCGTGCCTTGCATCCTGATGAGGCGGGGGCGTATTCGTGGTGGAGCTATCGTTTCAACGCTCGCAAGAACAACGCGGGATGGCGCATCGACTATTTCCTCGTGAGCGAATCGCTGCGCGATGCTATTCACGACGCGCGCATACACGCTGACATTATGGGAAGCGACCACTGCCCCGTCTCTGTCGAACTTGACGTATAATCACTGGATTATCCATCGAGCCGATGGATTGAAGGGCGAAAAGACTCCGCACGCTGCCTGAGGGACGTATGGAGCGTGCGATTTCGCAAAGAGCCTTGAACTCGCGAAGGCTTGATTCGAAAGGATGGGGCGGTGTCGCCGCGCTTAAGCACCAGGGAAAGGATTCGGTCGTTGAGGACGCCGCTCGTCGCGGTGCTGTCCGTCCTTGCCGCAAGCGTGCTCTTCCTCATGTGGCTCGGTTTTGTCGTCGTTGTGATGAAGGCCTTGATAGGGTAGAGCTATGTGGCAGAAATTCTCGCTGTATGATTTTCGGGTCATAGCGCACTACTTGGGGGTATTGGTTCTCTTCCTCGCTGTTGCCCAATGCGTTCCCTTCGGTGTTGCGCTGGTGCTTGGCGAATGGAACCCGGCGTCTCGCTATCTGCTGGGGATAGGCCTTGCGCTGGTCGTGGGGTCCTTGCTGCGCATGTGCCTGGTGACTCCCGGAAAGCTTTCTCCCAAACAGGCGCTTGCGGTAACCGGCTTCGCATGGCTCGTGCTTGCTCTTCTGGCGGCCATCCCCATGGCTCTTTCGGGGCATTACGGCTCGTATCTCGATGCGGTGTTCGAGGGGATGAGCTCGTGGACGACGACGGGAGCTTCGCTTGCGCAGGACCTTGACCACATGTCCGTGGCGGACAATACTTGGCGTTTCACCATGCAATGCATCGGCGGCCAAGGCGTTGTCGTTATCGCGCTGTCTTTGGGGCTGTTCGGGCGCGCCGTTGATTCGTCTTTGTATTCGTCCGAGGGGCGCAGCGAGCACGTTATTCCCAACATCATGCAGACGACGCGGTTCATCGTTCGTTTTTCGGCGGCGTTCATCGTGCTGGGGACGGTCATCCTGACGGGGTTGTGCCTGTTCGTGGGCATGGAGCCTCTCCGTGCGTTTTTCAATGGTTTGTGGCTTGCGGTGGCTTCTTTCAATACAGGAGGAATGGCCGCCATGAGCACGGGAATCCTGTATTATCACAGCGGCTTGATTGAGGTCGTCGTGATGGTTCTCATCCTGATGGGCTCGATCAATTTCACGCTTCACAGCGAGATATGGAAAGGCCGCCTGGAGCATTTCTTCAGGGATATTGAGATTAGGACCCTTGCGATCTGGCTTTCGGTCATCGTTGCCGCGTTCGTCGCGACGCTATGCACCGCTAATATCTACGACAGCCTTCCTGTGCTTCTCAGGCGCGCGGTGTTTACTGTTATCGCGGCGTTTTCTTCGACGGGTTTCCAGACCATTAGCGTCAACCAGATGACCACGGTTGTTTCGAGCGGCGCGCTGCTGATTATCGTATTCTGCATGGCGGTCGGCGGTTCTGCGGGAAGCACCACGGGCGGCATCAAGGTTCTTCGCATCGGCATCCTCGTTAAAGAGTTGGTCGCCTATATCAAGGATTTGCTTGCCCCCGCTTCGGCGCGTCAGGTTGTCACGTATTACCACGTCGGTCGCCGTCCTTTGAACAGCGACCTTGTGCGAGCCAATCTTGCGGTGTTCATGCTGTACGGCGTAATGTTCCTGATCACCACGATCGCTACGGTCATGTACGGATACGACGCCGCGCCGGCATTGTTCGAGTCTGTCTCCATGGTTTCCAACATCGGTATGTCGAGCGGCATCATTCAGCCGGGCATGCCGGACATGCTGAAGCTTCTCTATATCTTCGACATGTGGGCGGGACGTCTCGAGTTCATCACGCTCATCGCCCTGATTGTTTCCATCGTCGCATCGTTTAGGCCCAGAAGGAGGTTGCGCCGTGCTCGATAAGGCTCGTTGTGGGCTCGGTTTTTTGCATGCGGGAAAGGGCCGTGTTCGGTTGTGCTGCGGAGCATCGGGAACTTGCGTCTTGAACCGCGTTGTGCGTTGCTCGCTTGGTGCCATGTGCTGCGCTGTCCTTGCGCTTTGCATCGGCGTTGTGCCTTCGAACGCCGCATGGGGTGCGCCGCCTGATACCCAGGAACAGCAGACTTCCCAAGAGCAAGACGCATCGACGGAGGCTGACGAAGCGCAGGAGCCTTCGGCGCTGAATACGGAGGGAAACACCATCAACGACGGACAGGTTTCTGACAATTCGTTTCTCTACGATGCTGCCATCGCCGACCTCGCCGGTGCTGATTCGTATTACGACAAGCAGACCGTCCAGGTGAGGGGTGAAGCCGTCGGAGAGGCCATACGCCTTACGGGGGGAGAAAAGGGGTTTTCCTGGGTCACGCTGAGAGACGGAGACTCCGGTTCGTCGGTGTCGGTCGTGATGGCGAATTCCGATGTCCAGAAGATCGACATGTTCGGCGCCTACGGGAAGACCGGATCGCGGTTGCGCGTTCAGGGCGTCTACAACCTTGCGTGCGAGGAGCACGAGGGGGAAAGCGATATTCATGCGGCGGCCGTTACGGTCGAAGAGGCAGGCTTTGCGCATCCCGATCGTTTCGTCGCGCGTGATTTCGCGCCGGGGGCTATCGCCGTGGTTATGGGATTGTTCCTGATGGCATTGTTCTTCTACGCACGAGAAAGGGCTCGATAATGCAGGGTGTAGTGGTAAAACTCGATCGCGGATATCCCCTTGTCGAGCTCGAGGGCGGACTGCAATACCGTTGCGAACATGCAACGTCTCTCGTCAAGACCGCCGACGTGCGCGCGGCGTGCGGCGATCGCGTGGAAATCTCCGTTCCCGAGGGCCACGACAAAGGAATCATCGAGCGTGTTCTTCCCCGTCGGAACGCTTTTGTGCGCAAAGACCCCACTGAGCGTATGGAGCCGCAGGTCCTTGCCGCGAATTTCGACAAGGTGTTCGTTGCGGAGCCATGCTCCGGACTGAACGTGCGAAGGCTTGAGCGGGAATTGGTGCTTGCCCATGAGAGCGGTGCCGAAGTGGTCGTTCTTCTCACGAAGGCCGACCAGGCGGAAAGTACTGAAGAAGTGCGCAGGGTGCAAACCTTGGTGGAGCGGGTTGCTCAGGGCACGCGCGTGCTGGTTGTTTCTTCGGAAGATCCCGAAAGCGTCGAAGAGGTTCGCTCATGCGTGCCGTCCGGGTGCGTCGGCGTGCTTCTGGGCAAAAGCGGCGTCGGGAAATCGAGTCTCGTGAATCTCCTGGTAGGCGCCGAGGTCCAGGCGACGGGGTCGGTGCGAGAAGGCGACGGAAAAGGGCGGCATACGACGGTTTCTCGCGAAATGGTGAGAATTCCCGGCGGTGGCTGCGTCGTTGACATGCCGGGGGTGAGGGGTCTTGCGCTGTGGGAGTCCAACATAGGAATTGATGCCGCCTTTTCCGATATTGAAGAGCTTGCGGAATCGTGCCGCTTCTCGGACTGCCGTCATGGGGCAGAGCCGGGATGCGCGGTACGCGCAGCGGTGGAGGAAGGAAATCTTGCCCAAGAGCGCTTCGAAAGCTATCTTCGTTTGCGTGACGAGGTGCAGACCGCCCGCAAGCGAGCCGAGGAGGCCCGCCGCATAAAATCGCGTACGGGGCATCCTCGAAGGTGGCGAGGGTGATTTTCTCTTTCGATATTGTTTATTTTCGCCCTTCTGCCCACAGAGGACGTTGGCGCTATGGTATGTAGAATCGCATTCTTGAGAGCTTCGTGAAGGTGAACGGCAGCTCCTGGATGATTGTTCGTCGATGCTATAGAAGGACTGGTTTGAATTATGGAAATAATGATGCATGCCCTTGAGCATGCGCTTGTCGATACGCTGAAGCTCGTCCCCTTCCTTTTCGTCACGTACCTTGCCATGGAGGCCCTTGAGCATCATGCAGGTGCCGCAAGCGAGGCGGCCGTGCGCAAGGCGGGCCATGCAGGGCCTGCAATCGGCGCGTTGTTGGGAGTGGTTCCGCAATGCGGTTTCTCGGCCGCGGCGTCGACGCTGTATGCCGCGCGCGTCGTGTCCCTGGGCACGCTGTTGCGGTGTTTCTTTCCACGAGCGACGAGATGCTTCCCATCCTCATTGCCGAACAAGCCCCGATGGCACTTATTGTCAAAGTGCTCGCTATCAAGGTCGTCGTCGGCATGGTCGTTGGATTCGCTATCGATGCCGTCTTGCATGCGATGCGCCGCGACAAGGAGCGTCTGCGCATTCACGAGTTATGCGAACGGGATAACTGCCATTGCAACGGGGACTGCAAAGCGTGCGGGAACAATCCCGAGTTGGCGTATGATTTCGAGCACGACAAAGAACACGATCACAATCACGAAGGTGGCTCGATCGTCAAAAGCGCCCTCAAGCATACTGCGCAGGTGACGCTTTTCATCTTCCTGGTCACGCTGGCTCTTGAAGTGGTGATGGACTCGGTGGGCGAAGAGGCTATCGCTGCGTTCATGGAGGGCAACCCCGGTCTTTCCGTCGTGGCTGCTTCTCTTGTCGGCCTCATTCCGAACTGTGCCGCATCGGTCGCTATAACAGAGCTTTATCTTGACGGCACGCTTGGTGCGGGCGCGATGATCGGAGGTCTGTTGGTGAGCGCGGGCGTCGGTCTGCTGGTGCTGTTCAGAACGAATCGTCCTCTGAGGAACAACCTTGCTATCCTGGTGCTGCTTTTGCTGGTGGGCATGGCGGTCGGCGGCGTTCTTACTCTGCTGGGCGTTGTGTTGTAGCCAGGACTACAATGGAAGGCGGACAAGCTGCAATCGCGAAAACAGGAGGCGTGTATGACGAAGCTTGAGGCAGGAATGACGCGAGAAGAGGCGTTTGCGCTTCTGACGGACCATAACAAGGATCCGTTTCATATCGAGCATGGGGAAACGGTCGAACAGACCATGCGTTATTTCGCACGGGAGTTCGATTCCGAAAATGAGGAATTCTGGGGTATTGTCGGTCTTTTGCACGATCTTGATTGGGAAGAGCACGATGACGAGCCCGAGAAGCATACGCTTTATGCCGCTCCGTTGATTGAGGAGGCCGGCGGTACGCCTGAGCTGATTCGTGCCATCCAAAGCCACACGTCAGATTTCAACCCTGAGCTTCCTCGCCCGGAGCTTCAGATGGAAAAGATTCTGTTCGCCACAGAGGAGCTGACGGGCCTGATTGGCGCGGCGGTCATCATGAGGCCCTCGAAAAGCGTCATGGACTTCGAGGTGAAGTCGCTCAAGAAGAAGTTCAAGGACAAGCGCTTCGCGGCCGGCGTGAATCGCGACGTGATTCGCTCGGGCGCGGAGATGCTCGGCTGGGAGCTCGACGAGCTTTTCGACCGCACCATTAAGGCTATGCAAAGCTTTGCGCCCGACAAGGACACCTTCGTGCCCGTCGAATCGTAACGCGCTTCGAGCCTAGAGAAACAAAGAGCGCCCGGTCATTCCGGGCGCTCTTTGCTTTCGTCGGGCGGCGTCTCGGCATTTTCTTGCTTCGATGCGCCCGAGGTCGCTATGCTTGCGGCCATGCGGGCCTGAGCCTCGGCGCGAAGGCGCTCGCGGTGGGCGGCCTTTTCATGATGCGGCACCTGCGGCGGGGGAGGCGTGGTGACGATGCGCCTTTCGACAGCGTTTTTCACCGCCTTTTTGACGGGTTTTGCGGCAACGTGGGCAACCTTTTTCACCGGCTCGATAACGCGGTCGCTGTAATCCTGGGCAGGATGCGTATGCCATCCCAAGAATTCCGAGGCATAACGTAGGATGAAGATGAGCATGACGCAGGTAATCGCTGCGTAGTCTCCCAGCACGTCGTTTTGCTTCATGAGGGCGAACGCGGCAGACCCTATAAGCGATGCGGTGCCGTAGAGGGTTCCTGCTTGAAACGCCGTAGGGCGTTGTGCCATGAGGATGTCTCGGATGATGCCGCCGCCAACGGCGGTAATTGTTCCGAGGATGATGGAAGGTATGGTGTCGAGTCCTGCAGACAGGGCTTTTCCTACGGAAACGACGGCCCAGAGTCCTACGGAGAGGTTATCCAGGAAGTCCATGAACCAATCGAATGCGTCGGCAAGCTTGTGAAAATAGAAGACGAGCACGCCGGTGACGGCGCATGCTATAAGCAGAATGGGGTGCTGAAATGCGTATATGCCGAAATCCTGAAGCAAGACATCGCGCATAATGCCCCCGCCTAGGCCCGTGACGCATGCGAGCGTGGTCGTGCCGAAAACATCGTAGCGAGCGTTGACGCCCGCTATGGCGCCCGCAAGGCCGCCGGTGATCGTGCCGGCGAATTCGATCCAAAACGGTATGGCAAGAACGCTTTCGAGCATGATGCGGCGGCTCCGGTTTCTGTGCGGGGTTGTCGTCGGTGTGTTGCGGCATTCGATGCCTGGGGCGAAGAATGCCGTCTTTTCGGGTTCGCGGTTTTACAGGGAGTCGCTTTCCTCGAGCGCATGCGCGACAAGCTGCGCTGCGCCGTCCTCGGTTGCGAGCGACCGGGTGTAGGCGACTTCTTCCGAGAAATCGCCGTGTGCATTCTCCGCATCTTCAACGGGTTCGCCGCTGAAGTCAAGACCGCCCGTGATTGCGCGCGCATCCTCGAGGCTGAATTCGTCGGAAAGGAACGAGGCGATATTTCTGCCTGCTTTTTCTTTAGCCTCGTCGAAGATATTCCAGAAGCTTTTCGAGGATGCTTCGCCCGTAAAGGGATCGACCCATTGCTTGCGGAGACGGTTGTCGAAATCGCTTTTCACGATGGGGTTGTCCCTGTGCGCCATAGACTTGAAGAACGAGTGGTTGCGGCGAAGCACGCGGGTTTCCACGGTGTTTGCGATGCCTTGCTTCCTCGATTTCGGGGAGTAGAAGAGCTTTTGGATGGTACGGAAATTCTTTACCGCTGCGGGAAACATATCGACGGGGACGAACTCGTGGAGTGCGACCATACAGAAATACGCGTACATCTTTCCTATGATGGCAAGAACCCTATCACTCGCACGCAGCGCCTCTTCGTAGGGCTTGTACGACGAGATGGTGCGGCCGAGCTTTGTGAAAAGCACCATCTCGTCGAATTCCCTCTCTATTTCCGCATGGACCTCGTTGCCGTCGCTGCGGTCAAGCCCGACGATGCCCGCATCGCAGATGGCAAATTGCTGACTGTACACAAGGGGATGCATCGAGCTGTCGAGCGTGTAGTGGCTCAAAAACCCCGCTGCATAGGCGCGCCCAATGGAGACTTCGTCATCTTCAAGAACGCCGAGGCTTTCTTTGAGGGCGAAGAGAAGCTTCGTTGGGTTTTCATGGTGCATTTTCCCGCCAAGCCGGAAAAACGGCTTCATCCTCATGGTGAGAACGAGGTAGAACAGCGGGTCTGGCCCTTGATTGCCTAAAAGAAAAGCGTCGCGTTCGTCCGCCGAGGCACCGATGGCTTTCGCGTGAACGGCGTAGACTTCCTTGCCGAAGAAATCATGCGTCATAATGGCTGGCATAGCTTCCTCCTTTTTCGAGCCCGCAGGCTAAGGGATGCTGCGTTCGGTTGCCATGAGCGTTTGATTTTTGCAATGATTTGACGCTGGAGGGCAGTCGGGCGCGTTTTGCTTCGAGGCACATGATATACAATTGCCCAGGCGTTGCGTACCGCGAAACGCTTTCACCATATCAACGAAGGGATGAAAAGCATGGCCGTTGGAAAACTGACGAAGCAGGAGAAAAGCTGGATTGCATACGATGTGGGCAATTCGGCGTTCGTGCTTCTTTCGACGGCTCTCATTCCTGTGTATTTCAGCTCTATCGCCACAGGAAGCGTGGTTGTCGCCTGGGGCTATGCGGAAACCATTGCCGCGCTCGTCATTGCCTTGACCATGCCCGTGCTGGGCAGTCTTGCGGACTTGCGCCACATGAAGAAGAAGTTCCTTGTCGGCACGGTTGGCACAGGCGCTCTTGCCTGTTGCGCACTGGGCCTGACAACAGATGCGTTCCCGTTTCTGGTTATTTACGTCGTTGCGTCGATCATGCTGAACTCTTCCATGGTTTTCTACGACGCTTTGTTGGTGGATGCAACAACCGACGAACGCTACGATGAAATCTCGAGCCAAGGCTACGCGTGGGGCTACATTGGCAGCTGCATTCCTTTCATCGCGTGTCTGGTCATTGTGCTGGGAGGAGGTGCCATAGGCATCGATAGCGCCACGGGAATGAAGATCGCCTTCGTGATTACGGCGCTCTGGTGGGCGGTGTTCACCGTGCCGGTGTTCAAGAACGTGCACCAGACGCATTTCAAGGCGCGCTCCGAGCATGTGATAAAGGACGCATTCAAAGGCCTGCTGGTAACGTTGAAGCGCATATGGCGCACGAAGTCGCTGCGCTATTTCATGCTGGCATATTTCTTCTACATCGACGGCGTCCACACGATCATCAAGCTTTCCACGAGCTACGGCACCGATTTGGGACTCGATTCGACACAGCTAGTTCTTGCTTTGCTGGTCACGCAGTTCGTGGCGTTTCCCTCGGCCATCGCATACGGACGATTGGGGGCGCGCGTAGGAACCAAGAAGATGCTTCTCGTGGGCGTGTTCGCATACATGTGCATTACGCTTTTCGGCGCATTCTTCCTGAAGAGCGAGGTTGAATTCTGGATTCTCGCCATCATGGTGGGGCTGTTCCAGGGCGGCATCCAAGCTCTTTCGCGTTCTGAATTCGGCAAGCTTGTTCCGAAGGAACACGCCAATGAGTACTTCGGCTTTTTCGATATCTTCGGGAAGTACGCTGCGGTCATGGGAACGCTGCTGGTTAGCGTCATAACGCAGCTCACCGGCGAAGCGAACTTCGGGGTTTTCTCCCTCGTGATTTTGTTCATTGTCGGCTTCGTTCTTCTGCGCAAGGTGCCCGAGCATTCGTAGCGTTGTTTCGTATAACGCGCTCTTGACGTGTGTATTACGGGACGGCAGCGTTTTTTCTGTCGAGGAGCGTTTCGTTGTAGGATGATTTCGCCCATTGAGAGTGCGGACCTGAAGGAGGTCGCAATGACGAAGTCTCCGAAAGAAGCGGCTGCAGCCGCCGAAGAAATACGTGTATTGCAAGAACAGATGAAAGAGATGCAGAGGCGTCTTGATGCGCTGTGCGCCGAGCAGTCTGCTGACGTTGAGGATGTCGAAAACGACGAGTTGTCCTCTCAAGATGCTGAGCCTGTTTCCGGTTCTGTGCGAGCGCAGCCCTGCTCCGACCAAGCAGAACCGTGGCAGGATGACGCGGCGGACGCGTGTGCGCCATCAGAGGCTGACGGGAGCGATTCCGATAAGGCCGCGAACGGAGAAGGCGCTTCTCACGTAGCTCAGAAGAAAGGCCTGTCAACAGCCCTTCGGTAGAGCCCGTTTCTGCTCCCGGGGAGACATATGCGGCAAGCTGTGTTTCTTCGCAAAACGCATACTGTGCTTCTGAACAGACGGCGTATCAGCCGCCCGTGAATCCCGTTTCCGGCTATGCCGCCCAGCAGACGCAACCGTTTGTCTCGGGGGCGCCCGTTCCGCCGCCGTCTTACGATGCCGCCGCACAGCAGACAGCGCAGCAACAGCAGGCGTATTACGGACATTCTACAGGGCAGCAGGCGTACCAGAGCGGCGGCGCTTCTTATTCGAGCAGCTACGGCTCCTCTGCCCAGACCCCGTACAACCCCTACGGGCAGACCGTTTATCAGCAGCCTGTCGTTCGAACGAAAGACCATGTGGCGGCTGGTTTGCTCGGAATCTTCCTCGGGTCTCTCGGCGTGCACAAGTTCTACCTTGGATACAACACGGCCGGCTTCATCATGCTCGGCGTTGCCATTTTGGGAGGGCTTCTTTCCTTCGGCATAGCGACGAGCATCGTGTGGCTCATCGGTCTTATCGAAGGCATTATCTACCTCGTAAAAAACCAGGCCGAATTCGAGCAGGCCTATGTATTTTCGAAGAGGGAATGGTTCTAATACCGTTCAAACGCTGCGAACGAAACGAGGCCGCATGTGCATGCGGCCTCGTTTCTGTTTGTGAGAGGGTTTCTTTCATGGGAGGGGGCAAAAGAAACCCTGCGTGAATTGACGGGGTGGTTCTTACGCTTCGATATCCTCTGCTGCGTACATACCGGCCATGCGGCCGCCGCTGTATGCGCACATGAGGGAGTATCCTTCGTAGTCGCAGTAGGGTGCGCTCATCAGCGTTCCATTGTCGGCGCCTGCGACATAAAGACCCTTGATGGGGAGTCCTTTGCTGTCTATTGCCTGAAGCCTGTCGTTCGTACGAATGCCGCCGATGGTTACCCATGCGGAAGGCTCGTATTGCATGGCGTAGAAGGGGCCTTCCGCAACGGGCTGGAGGAAGCAAGCGGGCTTGTAGAACTGCTCATCTTTGCCCTCGGCGCAATATGCATTGTAGGTTTCGACGGTTTCGACCAACTCGGTGCACTGATTGCTCGGCAAGCGCTTCTACGCTATCGGCCTTGAACACCCAACCGGCTTCGACAGCGGCGTCGATGTCTGCCTGTACGTTTTCGAGGGGCTTGTCTTTCAAGGTCATTTCGCCGGTACGCCAATTCTCGGAGTCCGATCCGCACAGGGTCCATGCGTCGACGCCGCTGTTCAGGCCGTCTACATAGGCCTGGTCGACGATGGCGTAATACTGGCCTCCAACCAAGGAGATAGCGCCGCCAAGAGCCAGGGGGAGGTTGGCGAATTTACCTTCGTTAGAGAAGCGGCGGCCTTGGTTGTTTACCAGCATGGTTCCATAGATGCCGATTGCGAATGCGGCGTTCTTTTTACCCCAGATGCCTTCCGCGTTCTGGTTCGACCCGGAGAATTCGTTGCCGGCGATGCCCCATTGGGTGGAAAGTTGGCCGCCGGCTGCCTGAACCATGTCGATGCCTTCGCCGATGGAAAGAACGCTGCCCAAAGGATTGACGAACGTGCCGAAACGCTCCAGCATCATATCGGTGTTTCCGAGGAAGCCGCCCGTGCATACGATGACGGCGGGGGCTTTGACGTCGATTATCTTGCTTTCCTGCTCGCACTGAACGCCCGTGCATACGCCATTTTCCATGATGAGCGTTTTGCCCGTGGTGTTGAACACGAATTGAGCGCCATTGCTTTCGGCCCATTGCTGCAGAGGACCCATGCGGTCCACGCCTTTCTTTGGGTTTTGGAGTCTTTGGGGTCGGATTGGAAGTTGCAGCGAACGCAGCGTGGCCTGCGCCGTAATTGTCGGGGCGAAGACCCGTTGGGACGCCGAATTCTTCGGTGAACTGGTCGACGGTGGAGCCAGAAAGCTCGACAGCCCTTTTGATGGCTGCGGCATTCGTGGACCAGTGTCCGTATTCCATGATGTGGTTAAAGGCCTCTTCGACGCTGAAGTCGATGCCGGCATCCTGCTGGAGCTTCGATCCGACCATGAAGGGGCCGCCTGCGATGGCGCCGTTTCCGACGCCTACATCCTGGCCCTTCTCGATGACGATGACATTCTTCCCGGCGCGGCAGGCTTCAACGGCGGCCCAGACGCCGGCGCCGCCCGCACCCACGATTGCGATGTCACATTCCATGGTTTCGTCTGCGGGTTTCACCTCGGCAGAAACCTCGTCGGCCTTCTTGTCGTCGTCTAAGGACGCGTTGCTTGGCGCGCAAGCGGCAAGGCTTGCCGCTCCTCCTGCAAGGGCGGCCATCGATCCGAGTGCTAGAAAGTTGCGGCGCGAAATTCCCTGGTTGGTTTTCATGCGTGTTCCCTCCTGTGTGGTTGATGCTCGTTCAAGCGCATTGAACGAAACTCATACGACACAACTGGTGCCGTCACTGCTGCTTATTTTGGACGCATTAGAGGAAAAGTCGCGGGTGAAACACCTGAAGATGCGGGCGATTGAGGGCTCACCCATAAGCTCACCCATGCGTTTTCCCACATCAGAAGCTTGATCGAGTGTTTCTTGTCTATAATGCTCGCGAGGAGGGGTTGAATGGGAAGTATCTTTGAGGCTGGTGTTCCGACCGAAGAGGAGCGCAATCGAACGCTGCGGCCTCTTCGTTTTCTTGGCATGGGAATGCTTATCGCTTGGCTCTGTTGCACGCATGTTCCCGACATTTACTGCGGCGAATCAGACGTGCTTCGCCGTGTCGCATCTACGGGAATGCGCTACGGAGACATTGGGATGTTTTTGTTGCTGGCGGCATGCGCATCACGCATAGGTTCTTGGGGTCCCATGAAGATCGCTGGAGTTCTTGCTGCCGTTTGTTGCGTGGGCACTGCGCTTACGGGGCTGATTCTGTTCCGATCGGCGCTCCTGTCGAGGTGGTAATGACGGCTTCGCTGCAACGGCGTTGGGCGGCGCGACTTGTTCTGCCTGTGGGCGGAAGTGTACTCTCAGATGGGTTCCACCCAAATAGTTGTGTACGGCGCCGGGTCTTGCTTGGTGGCGTTTGGCCTTTATGCTCTCGTGAGCACGATGATGCACCCGTATGCCGTGCTTGCAACGGCGCTGCTTCCCATAGGCTCTTTTGCGTGCGTTGTATCAAGTTTCGTTCTTGTTCCGCGTGAAGTGGCCAGGTCCAAAGCGGCGCGCTATGCGGTGCCGTGGAAAATTGTTGCCATCATGGCTCTTGCCGGTTTTGCGTCGGGTTTGGCGGGTTCTGTGCTTGCGAATCCAGAGGGCGGGCAAGCTGCTGTTCATCGTATATGGGCAACGGGGGTTGCGGGCGCTGTGATCTTGGGGCTTGCGTTGCTTCGTTCCGAGAAATTCGATGCGCGATTCCTTGCTCAAGCGTGCGTTCCTTTGGCGCTTGCGGCGTGTTTGCTGATGCCTGCCGCATGGTCGAGTGTTGGCTTCATGGTTTCGTTTTTTGTCAAGCTTGCGTACGTGTGGTTTACGATTTTTGCACTTATGCTGCTCGCTAATCTCGCTTTTCGTTTCGGGATTCCTACCTTGCGCATGTTCGCCATTGCGCGAGCATGCAGTGAGGCGGCTATATTTTCCGGAGTGATAATTCGTCGCTTCTTGGAAGGATCGGGCCTATCGCAGGATGGGACGGTGCTGCTGATAAGCGCATGTGCTGGCGTTGTCGTAGTTTGCGTGTGCGTGCTGCTGTGGCGAAGCGAGCGTGCCGTTAATGCTGATTGGGGCGCTGCGGGGATAGAGGTTGCAAGCGGAGAGCGCGTCATGGGGCCGCGAGAGCGCCTGATTCTCAGATGCGAACAGCTTGCGCGAACGCATGGTCTTACGGCGCGGGAGACCGAGGTGTTAACGCTGATCGCGCAGCGAAAGACTCGCTCTGAAATAGAGCAGGAGCTTTTCCTGTCCCAGAATACGGTGAAGACGCATGTGCGCCACGTGTACGCAAAGATCGGCGTGCATTCGAAGTCCGACGTGTACGAACTGGTGGGGAAATAGCGGGAGACTCGGCCAGGCTGGCGGTGGCCGGAGGGGGCTATGACGATGGGGTGTTCGCGAAAGGGGAAGCAAAATCCGACTTTGCTGGAATGGTTGCTTCTCGCATCCTTTTCGGTGTTTTCGTTGATGGCAAAGGTCGTTTTACTCCGTTTTTGGGAGCTGCGTTCTCAGCGTTGTAACTATTCGTTTTGACATGCTGGGACGATTTGACGCTGTGGTCGAAGCGTGTTCTCATCCTGCTGAGACACGGTCTTACGGCCTTATTCGCGTTCTTTATTTCGCCGCTCGTGTTTGCTACGGGCTCGCTCTTGGCTTTTTGGTCGGTCTTGTGTCTTTTAGCGGCGAAGCTGCGAGATTGAATAATGTCCTTGCCGCATTTGCCTCTGTTGTATTTGCGGTATGCATTTGCTGTATCTTGCTTACTTCCGCTAAGAGCAGGTCCAATGTTGCATTCGTGGTGGCGTTGCCATTCTTTCTAGTTGCTCAAGCGTTCATTGTTTTTTATCCGGGTTCGTTGACGAGTCCTTTGGGACTATTTGCAGCACTGTCAGAACTCGCTTGGATTACTCAGAATATTTTTCAGCTTCCAACCTATAGGCGTATGACCGGAATGAATGCGGGCGCTTTCACTTTTTTTGACTATGGTTGCCAGATGGTTCCGTTCTATTTATGCGCTTGGTTTGTCATGAAGTTGGGGACCTCCGTTGATTTGCGGGGCTCACTTGCATACGCAAGCGTTCTTTCGGGATTTCTGTTCGTTGTCATTGTCGTGACGGCAAGCGCGGCGATGGCTCGGCATGCGGTGCGGTATTTGCCTTGGGGGGGGCGGATCAGTCGAGTGGGAGCAGCCGGTCTCTTGGGAGAAGCGCAAATGATTCCGAGGGCGTTTTGGCAAGGGTGGATGGGCTGACGCCTCGCGAAAAGGACGTCTTTCTTCTGCTTATTCAAGGGTATAGCGGGCCATACATAGGCAAGGTTTTATTCATATCCCCGGACACGGTAAAAGTTCATACGAGGTATATTTATGCAAAGCTGGGGGTTAGCCCTAAGGACGAGTTAATACGATGGGCTAATGAGGACGTCGGAGGGCTCTAGTACCACCTCTTCGTTCCGAAGGCTGCGAAATCCGAGCCTTTCTTCCGTTCGGCAGGAAGGGGCTGCAGCTTGTTTTGCCCTGCAGCCCCTTCCTTCTACACGTCTTTTTATTCTCGGCCGGTAGGGTTGGATTTGTCTTCGCTTTTATCGAAGCTTTTGCGCGGGAGGTTTGCGTTTAGAGCAGGCTAACGTTTTCGCCGTTCATGGCTCGGTTCATGGTGCGGACCGAGCACATGGCGCCGCACATGGTGCAGGTGCTCGGGTCGGCTGGTTTGGTAGTTGCCACGTATGCCTCCGCCTTTTCGCGGTCAATCGCCTCGTCGAACATTGCAGGCCAGTCGAGTCGCTGGCGGGCGGCCGCCATGCGATCGTCCCAGTCGCGCGCGCCAGGGATGCCCTTGGCAATGTCTGCTGCGTGCGCAGCAATGCGGCTGGCGATGACGCCCTCTTTGACGTCTTCGACGCTTGGGAGGCGCAAATGCTCTGCGGGCGTCACGTAGCAGAGGAAGTCAGCTCCGTTTGCGGCGGCGATAGCTCCGCCGATAGCGGAGGTGATGTGGTCGTAGCCGGGGGCGATATCGGTCACCAGCGGCCCAAGCACGTAGAACGGCGCATTGTGACACAGGCGCTTCTCCATGACCATATTCGCGGCAATTT
>JBKTHK010000026.1:0-24795 GCA_047240885.1 Slackia sp.
GCAAAGGGCTGCGCTGGCGGAGAAAGTGAAGCATGGGCGTTCATCATGATGTCTGCAAGTCGAAGGCAATCGCATCGGCTGCAGTACACGAGGCGAACAACAGGAGGTTCCATGCGTCGGAAAGCGAATCTAATTGCGGGAGCCGTATGCGGCGCGCTATGCGTCTCAAGTGTGCTCGCCTACGGCGCAGAGGTGCAGAACTCGTTCGAGAAAGAGCGCGCCGAGGTTCTTGAGCGCTATGGGGGCGAACAAGTCGAGGTGTGCGTGGCCACGGAGGATATAGAGGTCGGAGACGTTTTGGGAAGCGCCAATACAGAGAAGCGTCTCTGGCTGGGGGAGCTGCTTCCAGAGGATGCTGTGTTTAGCATCGAGGATATGCAGGGCAAGCCCGTATCAAGCCCGATATACCAAGGGGAAGTGATCACGGAGCGACGTTTTGAGAAGAGCGAACATGTGGCCCTCCAAGTTCCTGATGGACTATGTGCGGTGAGCGTGCCAGCTAAATCCGTTTCGGCAGTGGGAGGCTCGGTCGAAGCGGGCTCTTACGTGGATGTGTATGCCGTATCGGGGGCAGCAACCGACTGTATTGCGTCGGGTGTTCTCGTCTTGTCCACAAGCTCCACGGAAGAGCAGTCGAAATCGGACGAGGATATTGCGTGGGTGACGCTTGCCGTAGAACCTGATCTTGTCAAAGAGGTCATCACTGTGGCGCAGAAAAGCGAGCTGTACTTCGTGCTTCCCGCTGACGACGAAGTGAGCGCCAACCGGGCAGAGGTAGACGACGAGCGGGTGAAAACGGATGGAGAGCAGGTTGGGGCGGATGCCGACCGAAGCGAAACGGACAGTGAGCAAAGCGAATCGAGCGTCGAGCGAAGCGAATCGGGTGTTGACCAAAGCGGGTCGGACGGAGGAGAGACCAAGACGGGAGTAGGGCATGGGAGGGAAAACAACGGAGGACGGTGAGCAATGACGAAGCGAGTGCTGCTTTGCGCGGACGGTCAATCGCTGGCCAATCCGACGCTTCTGGGGCTTGATGACGAGCAGCTTGATTCCATTCCCTGGCTCGCTTGCGTCTCGTCCGCCGAATCGTGCAGGAGAACCGCGCATGCGACAAGTTCCCTCGAGGAACTCTGGGTTGTGTCTTGCGACGACATGGACCCAATCAATGTTGCGGCTGCGCTGAAGAGGGACGATCCCGAAAAGCGGGTCTATCTCGTCTCTTTCGGAAATAACGGCTCTCTTGCGAGTAGGGCTGCCGCTGCGAAGCTCGATGGCGTGTTAAATGAGCTGTTGTTCGCGAAGCGCTACGAACAGGTGAAACGGGTCTGCGGCATTCAGGGAAAAACGTTGAGCCTGCAAAGCAACGAGGGGCTTTCCGGGCAGGGGACAAAGGGCGCGAAGGAGAAGGGTTGTCTCCAAGAGGAATGTGGCGTCTCTCCTGCGCGCGTGGCAACTGAGCCGCAAACCCTGCGCGACCCTTTGACGAGATCCCCGATTTCGGCAAAGGAGCCGAAGGCAACTACGATTGCGGTTGTGTCGGGTAGCGGCGGGTCTGGGAAAAGCACCATAGCGGCGGTCCTTTCGCTCCTTTCGAGGAATGCAGGCTTGTCAACCGCGGTTCTCGATGCTGACCTGCAGTTCGGCGATATGGACTATCTACTTGGCGTTCAAGAGCCGATTCGCATAGAGGACATTGCGGAAGATGGAGGAAGGCTGCAAAACCTTGCGGGTCAGGGCGCAAAGGAGAGGCCGGCTCTTGTTGCGGCGCCAAGGAGAATCGAGACGTCGGAAGTCGTTGTCTCGGAGGTTCCGAGAATACTCGAAACGCTGAAGAGCATGTTCGATGTCGTGATCGTCAACACCGGCGCATTCTGGTCGGACTCTCAGGCCATGGTTCTCGAATCGGCGGATTCGGTCGTGTTCGTCATGGACGCTCGTCCGTCCTCGTTGCGCGCAACCGCCCATGCCATGGAGCTGTGTGTGCGCTTGGGGGTTGCCACGACGGGTTTCACTTTTGTGGTGAACAAGCATGAGAAAACGAGCTTGCTTTCAGCAGTTGATGTCGCATGCGCGCTTCATGGGGTAAAAGCGTCCGAGGCTCCTTATGGAGGGCGCGATGTGGATGAGCTGCTTGGTGCTGGATATCCCGAAGAACTGATTGCTTCGAAGAATTCGTTCGTCGATGCGATGGCAGATTTGCTGGAGGACCTTCTTCCCGACAAGAAGGGGGAAGTGGTTGGGAGAGGGAGAAGAACAAGGAAGAAGCGGTCATTTTCTTGAGAGGAGGACGGCCATGACGCTATGGAGCGTGTGAAAGTTGCGGAGGCGGAATGCGGAAACATCGCTTCGGTTAGCAGGGATGCGTGGATGCTTGATGAGCTGAAAGACGAAGTCGGCGCCGTTATTCCGGAGATGTCCTGGCCTCGCTTTCTGTTGAGAATCCTAAGCGTGCGCGAAGCGAGCTAAGAAGGGCGGTCCAGAGCATATACGCCCGGCCGAAATGGGCATCGCGTCCATCCGATACGAAAGACCGCATATTCTCCGATTTGGTCGATGTTGTTTTCGGGCTGGGTCCGCTGCAGTCGCTCGTGGAAGACGAATCGGTGACCGAGATCATGGTGAACGGAACGAAATCGATATTCATCGAACGCGAAGGAAGAATAGAGCCATGCGGGCCGCTGTTTTCGCACCCTGCTCAGCTCAGAGCGCTTATCGACAGGATTCTTGCTCCGCTTGGCAGACGCGTTGACGAGAGCAGCCCCATGGTCGATGCCCGCCTTCCGAACGGTCACCGCGTGAACATCGTCATTCCGCCGATAGCGCTCGATGGTCCGACGATTAATATTCGCAAATTCACCGATAAGGTCATGTCTCTTGAGGAAATGGAGAGCAAAGGGTCCTTCGACGAAAGGGTGAGTCTTTTATTCGCCTGGGCGGTGAAAGCGCGCAAGAACATTGCCGTGTGCGGAGGAACAGGCAGCGGCAAGACGACGCTTCTGAATGCGCTGTCGTGCATCATCGCAAAAGAGGAGCGAATTGTCACGATTGAGGATTCGGCTGAATTGCGGTTCACCGAGCATCCTCATGTCGTGAGGCTCGAATCGCGCGCTCGCAACGCAGAGGGGGTCGGAGAAGTTTCCATTCGAGATCTTGTGCGCAATGCGCTTCGAATGAGGCCGGACAGAATCATCGTGGGGGAATGCCGGGGCGCGGAAGCCCTCGATATGCTCCAGGCCATGAATACGGGTCACGACGGTTCTCTTACCACCCTTCATGCTAATTCGCCGAAGGACATGATTATGCGCTTGGTGACGATGGTTCGTTACGGCGTAGACCTGCCTGTGGACGTTATCGAACGCAATATAGCATCCGCAATTGACCTGGTGATTCAGGTGGCTCGATACAAAGACGGCAGACGTTTTGTAAGCGAAATATCCGTTATCGAACAGGATGGGCTCGAGCCGTGCGCAACGCGGCCTCTTTTCGAACGCAGCGGTCTTGATGCGTGCGGCACGTGGCACGCGTTGCCTGCATGGGTGGAAGAGTCGGTTGCTCAGGGACTCGTAAAGGAAAGCGAGGTGAAGCGATGGAGACAAGCGCCATGTTGCTCGTAGGGTGCACATCGGGTTTTTTCTGCGCTGCCCTTTTGGGGAAAGGAATGTACGAAGGGGTCCATTTTGCTTTTTTGGCCTCGAGGGCGAACGAAGAGCGCTCAGACGCCCTCGAACGGGGCGGAGCGGGGAGAACGCTTCGTCTCATGGCGCGACACTACGCTCGCAATGGAGTACCGTCACTTGTTCCCTTGGTTCGTTTTCTCGGGCGCGCTCGATGGTTGAAAGGGACGTTTTCAAATGCGGCCTTTTTGAGGCGGCGAGGATGGGCGTCTGGGCCAGAGAGTGCGGAACCCTTTCGCGGCATCGTTTCTCTTCATGACGGCGGCCGTGTTTTTTACCGCACGCTCTTTCGTCGCGGCTCTGCTGGTCCCTTCGTGCGTGCTTTTGCCGCCGCGGTTTACCTGTCCAGGGAACGCGTTCGCGAGCAAGACCTTCTCCGCGACCAGGTACCAGACGCCTTGAGGTGCATGGAAGCGTGCCTTTATGCGGGACGTCGCGCCGCAGGCTTTTGCCGAGGTTGCCGAAGAGATGGAAGCGCCCGCGAAAGAGCTGTTTTCCCGCGTTTCTCGCGACCTTGACCTGGGATTTTCCGTCGAACAGTCGTTGTCCCGATTTCGGGATAGCCCGAAATAGAAGAACTTGCGTTTGTGGCCATGGCGCTCGATGTGCAGTACGTATGCGGAGGGAACGCAAAACCGGTTCTGCAATCGGCGGAAGATTCTATTGCTCGGTCTCTCGATCTTCGGCGGCTGCTGCGAGTCCAAACGGCGCAAGCGCGTTTCTCGGCCCGGATCGTCAGCGTGATGCCCATGTTCTTGCTGGCAATCGTGTCCGTCGTGAGCCCGGGGTTTCTAATCCGTTTTTCGAAAGCGCCACGGGCCTTGCCCTGCTCGTTGTTGCTGCGGGAATGCAGGTGGTGGGGATATTGCTGGTGAAGCGGACGCTGGAGATAGAGGTGTAACGAGAAGAATGGTTTGTCGATGAGGGGAGGTGGCGTTTGGCTTGGATGGTAATGGCGACCATAGGGGCATCGGCTTTCGGCTGGATTGTCTGCGCGGCAGTGCTTGAGGGGCTTGAGGAGAGAAAGCGTGTAGATGAGTTGGTGCACCTGTTGCCGGGAAATGACGACAACAGTCGCTTCGTGGAATCGACGCCGAAGGAAGCGGGCCGTTTCTCAAGAGTCTTGCGCGGGAAAGCGGCCTTGTCCCAAAGACAGCGTACCAAGGAGCGCCTGGAGATTCAGAGGCGTATTCCGGAAATGGTCGATGCTGTTGCGCTGGGGATGCGGGCGGGCCTTTCGTTCGAAAGCGCGTTCGAGCTGTATTGCGAGCGTTTCGACGATGTTTTGTCGCGCAAGTGCCGTCGGGCGCATGCATGTTGGGAAAGCGGTCTTGTTTCGTGCGATGCGGCCCTGCGAGCCTTGGCCGAAGAGGTAGACGTTCCGGTGATGATGAGGTTCGTGGGAAACGTTATTCGCTGTCTTCGCTATGGAAGCCCCATGTCGCGGGTTTTCGAATCGGTGGCAAGCGAGGCAAGAAGCTGCTATCGATCCCAGATGGAGGAGGTGGTGGCAAAGGCTCCGGTGAAGATGCTCATGCCGACGGCGGGCCTCATTCTTCCGGCCATGCTCATTGTTGTCCTGGGCCCTGTGTTGTTGGAATTCGGATAGGTGGAATTCGACGGATCAAGGAGAAGACGATGGAAAACATGGTTGTTAACAAATGCTTTGTGGCGGGAAGCGAAGCGAACGGGCGCGCGCGAGGCGTTCGTGACGCGCTTGACCGCATGCGCGCACGCATGCGTTGTCGTGCAGCGAGAATGCACAGCTTTCTTGCGTGCAAGAAGGGGCAGGGTACGACGGAATACGCAATTCTGGTGGGCGTTTTGGTGGTGATAGCGATCGTCGCCATCACGTTGTTCCGTCCCAAAATCGAGGAGCTTTGGAATGCTATCGCGGATGGAATCAACGGTCTTTGAACGATTGTTCTTTCGGCGGAACGAGCAAGGGCCAGGTCCCTGCCGGCGCATGGGTTGCAATGTTGAGCAGCGTCTCTTTCGGCGAGAGGGGCAGGGAAGCGTCGAGTATGCGCTGGTAATCATTGCGTTTCTTGCCGTGGCGATTGCACTGGGAGTCTTGTGGCATTTCGTCTCGGAGGGAAACTTCGCGCAAGATGCGGCGGATGCTCTGACCCATCGCATTCCCTGGGGTGTGTCCGACATAGTTTTGTTCTGATCATCGGAGGCTGATATGCGCGGAAGGGGAATTCGCAAGAGTTCGGATGCGGGCCAGGCTACGGTCGAGGCCGCCTTTTTGGCCCCTGTCGTTCTTCTGGGGGTCTTGATGCTCGTCCAGCCCGCGATTGTTCTTTACGACCGAATGGTCATGGAGTCGGCTGCGTTTGAGGCATGTCGGCTTCTGAAGACGCTGCATTCTGACAACGCAAGCGCTTCTCGGGAATACATCGAGCGTCGTTTGGACGCAATTCCGCAGGTCGACGTGTTTCATGGGGGCGAGTGGGAAATCGAGGTCGAAGGGGGCGAGGGGTCCGAATACGTCTGCGTCCGTATCGAGCACGGATTGCGTCCGCTTCCGCTCGTGGGCGCGGCAATGGGGTTTCTCGGGCTTACGGACGGGATGGGGCTGTACCGCCAGGAGGTCCGTGCGGAAATGTCGCCGCATGACGATTGGCTCGTTGGTTCCGAATTCGGTGTGCATCCGTCTGCGTGGTCGAGCAGATGGGAAGAAAAGGCGTGAAGAAGGGAAGGGGGTGCCGACGTGACAAGGGAGTGTTTGAAAGAAACGGGACAAGACGGTATCCGACCGAATGGTTTCGGGACGAATCGGGTATACGACGCTCGGGGCCGCTTGCGCGATTCTGGCGGCTTGCTCGCTCGCGTTTTCTGCGCGTGGTTCTCGCGCAGCTATTCAAGAGCGGCAGGGGTTCAGGCGGTTGCCGACGCTGCCGCCCTTGCGGCTGAAAACGAAGTGGCCGAGTTCGTTATAGCCGTACGCGTGGCTGATGCGACATTGCTGAGCAGGTCGTTGACGGGGCTTACGCTTGTTGGCGTCGGCACGATCTGCTGCTGCGTTCCGCCTGCCGCTTCAGCGGGGAAAACCCTGATAGACACCGGAACTCGAATTCTCGAGAAACGCGACGACGTTGCCGATACCGCCAGAAGGACGCTCTCGGCAATGCAGGATGCATTGCCTGCCGCCGCTCTTCTTCAGGCGGAGACCCTTGTGCAAGAAAATGCCGAAGAGCTTGGAGGCAACGCGGTGGCGTATGCGGAGCTTGTTCCTTCGACGGGGGAGGAGATATCCATAGGGGATGTTCAGTCCGCTCGTTTAGCCGCCGAGGAGGCGCAGGATAAAAGCGACCGGATTTCCGAAGCTGCTCAAAAGGCATCAGAGGCGCAAGAGCGTGCTGACGAGGCCTTGAACGAAGGCTATCTGCACGATTGCGGAAACGCTCCGGGGTATTGCATGTACGAGCGGGCGGATAAGCTCGCAATGCTCCCGTCGTCTGAGAACCCGATGTTCCACAGCGTTAATACGTGGTCGTTCTCCGTCGCTCTCGAAAGAGCCAAGGCATACTACCGCTTCAGGTCCGTGCATGAAACGCCCGAAGGGGAAAGCCTGGAGGAGCAGGCAAAAAGCGCGCTGAGAGTTCGATTCTACGAATTCGCTTCCGCGGAGCTGGACAAGGGGTATGTGCGCGAAGGAGAGGGAAGTGCACCCGATATCGAGCTTCCCTTATTGCCGTCGAATACGTCGGAGATGAAGGAAACCAGCCTTTATACCGAAGTCGCATATCCGGTTGCAAACGGGAATCTTCACGCTTGGAGCGGTTGCCTCGAAGCAGCGGGGTCTAGCGGCCTGGGCTCTCTTGCCCAGCAGGATGAAGGTTTGTACGGGGTGTGTCCGACATGCGACTTCGACGCGGTCTCGCTTGGGAAAGTTGCAGCCGCATCGACGTCGATAGAAAACGGCTTCGAATACCACTACGAAAAGGTAGCGAAAGCTGCCCGGGATTACGAAGAGGCGGCGGGGGAGGCTTTCATCGCGGAGCATGAGGCCAAAGAAGGAGCGCAGGGAGTTTTCGACAAGATATCAGAGGCTCTTGGAGAGCTTGCGGGAAGCAGGATAGAGGCGTATCCGCCTGGAAGATTCGGCGCTTTAGCGGCGATTGCGTTCGATGCCGAAAAGGAAGGCGATGTTCCTTTCGTTTCCGTCGTGCAGCAGGCGGGCTCGTTCGCTGCCGTCTCTGCGGCGGTTCTTGCCGAAGACCAGGAAGAAGACGTGCTTTCATCTCTTCTTGACGGCATTGCGGATGAAGTGGGCCCTCCTTTGTCGGACGCTGCTCCTGCGGTGCTGTCGCTTTGGAATTCTATGCTTGAGGCATACGCGGCAGGTACTGACGGATTGCTCGGCGCCGTGGAGAAGCTCATTGACAGCATTCCGCTCATCGGGTCAACGGGCTTGGGTACGTGGGCGTCCGGCGCCTTGAAGGACGGAATCGAATCTGCGGGGCTTGAGCCTGCCAATACGTCGTCGGCGAAACCGTTCGTCTCGAATACCGTCCATGTCGCGCAGCGGGGGGACGGGGTCATCGCCCAGGCTATTCTTGCCGCAAAAGGAGGATGAGGCGGTTCTTGTCTAGTGGCAGGCGTCTTTTCTATGCGTGATTCGCGAAAAGGGGATGTTCGGATGGGCTTGGAGCGTAGGCGGAGCGTCTTCGAAGATTGGGGGAGGCATGATGTCAATGGGCTGTTTGGCGCATGCGTATGAACAGGCTTTGGTGGCGCAGGGGGCGGGAAAAATGCGGAGGCATCGGTGGCGTTGTCGCGGTCAAATGGCTGTCGAGTGCGCTTTTGTCTTTCCGGTTGTGGCCGTTATTGCGTTCATTGTGGCGAATGCTCTGGTGTTTGCGGGGGATTGTGCGGCTTTCGACCAGATTGTGCGTGAGGCGGTTTGCATGCAGGCCGATGATGGGCGGGAAGACTCGGGAGCCGCTGAAGTCGGGGCGCGCGTCGTAGAACGCCTGAATAAAGACCACATTGAAGTGAGTGTTGTGGCCGAAAGTGGGGCTATGGGACATGTCCGGTATAGGGCAACGGCATCGTACAGGCCTCCGTTTCTATCGGGGGCGACGGTGTTCGGGGCGCGAGTTCCGGCTTTGACGCACGAAATCGGTTTTACGGTGAGTCCGTATAGAAAAGGAGTGGTGGTGTGATGACTCGTAACAAGGAATCGATGCTGGATTGTCAGAGGGGTTTCGCAATCCTGACGGGCTTGTTTGAGCGGATGAGGGGGCTGAAAGATCCGGCGCTTCGGGCGGGAACGACGGTCGTTCTTGCGCCCTGCCGCGACATCCACACTGTGGGCATGGCCGAGGCTGTCGATGTCGCCTTCGTCGACAAGGGAGGGGTCATCGTGGGCGTTCATCGAAGCGTTCCTCCCGGGAGGCGCTTGAGGTGCATTCGCGCGAAGCTGACAATCGAAAGGGCGTCAAGGCCAGGAAAATGGTACGAAATAGGCGATAGGGCGCTTGCCCTTCCGTCATCGGAGTCTTTAGAACAGGGGTTGAAAGGAGAAGACCATGAAAATATGTCCGACCTGTAGCGCCCGTTGTTTTGATGATATGGAGCTTTGCTACGGGTGTCTTCATGATTTCAGCAAGCATTTCGCCGCCGCAGCGACGAACGGCCAGGCCGCTGTGGCAGCAAGCGACCAGAAAGGCTCGCTTTTCGAACGAGATCGGGATACCGAGCAAGACTTGGATATAGAGGAGTGCCTCGAATTCGATTGCGCGCCTGACCGAAGAACGGGAATCGAGAAGCCATGCGGCGATTCGGGTCGTCTGCTGGATAGACGCGCGCTGCCATCTCCGCTGGAAGAGCGTGCCAAAGGTGGGGAAGGTTCGATCGGCGAATCGGCGGAAAAGGCCGCAGGGTTAGGGAAGGAGAAAAGGGAGGTAACGATAAGGATAGAACTCGATTCTGGCAAGGCATGCTCGGGCCGCAATGCGGAAACGAGTTGCGGGTTTTTGCGGCATGCCGTGGGAATCCCCATGCTGACCGTCGTCGGGAAAACCGACGAGGAAAGCGAACGGATTGCGCGAGGCGGCGTCGCGAAAAACGAGGATGGTGTCGCTATTGTTGAGGCGAGCGACGGTCGAGAGGCGGATCTTGTTTCGTTCGAAGGGTGTTCTGGCGAGGGCGGCCCTGCATCGGGGCAAGAGCGTGCTGCATGCTGCGTCACTATTTCTGTCGCATAGTCTTTCGGAATTGTTCCTGGGTGCCGTCCTTCGTTTCGGAGCCTCCGTTTCCCCTCGCTTTCGGCGCCGCACCTTCAGCGGTTCCTGCAAGATGGTGTCGTATTAAGGATTCATTAAAAGTTACCCTAGGCTTTCTTTTCTTCTGATGAAGTGGTACAGTGTCGCATTGTTACCCTCGTCTTACATTAGGAAGTGAAAGAAACATGGGAATTGCTGCCGCGAGAAATGCCATTTTCTCCCTGCGCGCCTCAAAGCCGAGGTTTCGTGCGGATGCGGAATCGAAAGAGGCGTCTGGTCCGGTTTCTCGGCGCCCAGAAGCATCTGCGCACGTTTTGGATCTTTCCTCCGAGCGGGGCGAAGAACGGGCTGTTGGGCGCAAGGCGGCGTCTTTGCTGCCGCTCGCATTCGTGGGTGCGGGCAATAAGGCCCGAATCGAGAAGGTATGCGGAAGCGAGCAAATGCATCACCACCTGGAAAACCTTGGCTTTGTCGAGGGTGCTTTCGTAAAGGTTGTGAGCGAGACGGCGGGAAATCTCATCGTCGAGGTCAAAGGGCGCAGGTCGCTTTGGACCGTCATGTGGCGCTGAAGATAAAGATGTCTCTCTAGCGCGGAGGGGCTGTTTGACGAGTCGGGAATCGACGATTACCGAGAGCGATTGTTTTTCACGGAAGTGACGCGCTGCGTTTGTTTGAGGCGCGAAGGTGCTTTGGATGCGGTTGGCAGAAGGGTTGCATGAGCGGCCCGCACGAAAAGAAGGGAACGAAGATGGAGCAGGGACAGACGATGACGTTGCGCGACGTGCCGGTTGGCGAACGCGCCCGTGTGAAGAAGCTTTCGGGGGAAGGCGCCATCAAACGCCACATCATGGATATGGGAATCACGAAGGGCGTTGAAGTCTTCGTTCGAAAGGTTGCTCCGCTGGGCGATCCGCTGGAGGTCACCGTGCGGGGGTATGAGTTGTCGCTTCGGAAAAGCGAGGCGGAGAACGTGCTTGTAGAGCGTATCGCGTAGAGGACGTATCGCATAGCGTTTTCACTTTCGGGTTTATTGGCGGATGCATATTTCGAAGAAAGCACATTCGCCGACCCGCTAGCCACGGATGTGGCATTTTTTCAAGACATAAGTTAGCTAAGGGCAACTTAAAGAAAGGGACAAAGCATGCAGATACGAATAGCGCTTGCGGGCAATCCCAATTGCGGCAAGACCACCATGTTCAACGTTTTGACGGGGTCGGCTCAGTATGTCGGCAATTGGCCGGGTGTGACGGTGGAGAAGAAGGAAGGGTATTGCAAGGGCGACAAAAGCATCGTCATCACCGACCTGCCCGGCGTGTACTCCCTCTCTCCGTACTCTCCCGAGGAAATAGTGAGTAGGGATTACCTGATTGAGGAACGCCCCGATGTCATTGTCAATCTGGTGGATGCAACGAATCTTGAACGCAACCTGTATTTGACCACGCAGATAGTCAACTTGGGCTTGCCCGTTGTGGTCGCCCTGAACATGTCTGATCTTGTGAGGAAAAACGGCGATGTCGTCTATCCAGAGAAGCTTTCCGAACAGCTTGGATGTCCTGTTGTGGAAACGAGTGCACTGAAAAACGAAGGTTTGGAGCACTTAGTCGACGTCGCCGTTTCCCTTGCAAAAGAGAAGCGGCCTGCAGCCCCGTCCTTCTCCTTTGATGCGGAGGTAGAGGACGCTCTGGGCGAAATCGAGGAATGCATTGGGGAGTTCTCTCCCAAGCATTTGCTTCGTTGGAATGCCATCAAGGTTTTCGAGGGAGAAGAGCGAACGATCGATGCGCTTTCGCTTCCGCCCGATGCGCTCGATCGCGTTTCGAAGGTCAGAACTCTTGCCGAAGAGCATTTCGACGATGATGCGGAAAGCATCATGACCTCGGAGCGCTACGACGCCATAGCTCATATCGTCGACGGCGCCCTGAAGAAATCTGCGAAAGGTATGACGCTGACGCAGAAGATCGATCGCGTGGTTACAAACCGTTGGCTCGGATTGCCCATTTTCGTTCTGGTGATGACGCTCGTGTATTACCTTGCCGTATCCGTGGGAGGCGGCGTTGTGACAGATTGGGCCAATGACGGCATTTCGGGTGATGGATGGCTTTATACGGGCGGTGCCGCATACGAGGAGGCGGTCGCCTCGTGGAGGAAGGCATCGCGGAGGCCGAGGCGGCTGGAGACGGCGCCCTTGTCGACCAGCTGTCGGAGGAAGAGCCTGACCCTTCGGCATTCGGCCTGTGGATTCCCGGCTTAACGCCGATCGTTTCGGGTGCGCTCGAGTCCATAGGGTGCGCAGCCTGGCTGCAAAGCCTTGTCGTCGACGGCATCGTGGCCGGTGTCGGCGCTGTTATTGGCTTCATCCCCCAGATGGTCATCCTCTTCGTGATGCTGTCCTTCCTCGAGGGGTGCGGTTACATGGCGCGCGTCGCCTTCATTATGGATCGCATTTTCCGAAAATTCGGACTTTCCGGCAAAAGCTTTATCCCCATGCTTATCGCATCGGGCTGCGGTGTTCCCGCCGTCATGGCCACCAAGACCATTGAAAACGAGAAAGACCGCCGTATGACCATCATGACTACCACGATGATTCCATGCGGCGCAAAGCTTCCCATTATCGCCCTTGTCTTCGGGGCTTTGGCCGGTCAGGTTTCCGATGACGTGTGGTGGGTCGCGCCGATGTTCTACTTCATGGGCGTCGCCGCCATCATTGTCTCGGGAATCATGCTGCGCAAGACGAGGATGTTTGCTGGAGAGGCGACCCCATTCATCATGGAGCTGCCCCAGTATCACCTTCCTACGGTTCGCTCGGTATTAATGGCCATGTGGGAGCGCGTCCGCAGCTACATCATCAAAGCCGGTACGATCATCTTCCTGTCCACGATTGTCATTTGGTTCCTGATGAATTTCGGCTTCTACAAGGGTTCTTTCACTCTGCTCGATTCTGAGATGGACGATTACATCCAGTACAGCTTCATGGCGATGTTTGGAAGCATTCTGGCTCCGCTTTTCGCGCCTCTCGGATTCGGCGATTGGCAATCCGTTGCCACGTCGGTCACGGGGCTTGTCGCTAAAGAGAACGTCGTCGCTACGGTAGGCATCATTACCAGCCTCGGGGATGCGGGCGAGGCTGATCCTGGCATGTGGGAGGCGTTCGGCGCCATGATGGGCGGTAGCGCCCCGGCGATTATGGCGTTCTGCGCGTTCAACCTGCTGTGCGCTCCGTGCTTTGCCGCCATCGGCACCATTCGTCGCCAGATGGCGTCTGCCAAATGGACCTGGTTCGCCATCGGGTACATGACCGTGTTCGCGTATGCTGTTGCTCTGATGATTTATCAGTTCGGGATGTTCTTCTCCACGGGCAGCTTTACCGTCGCCACGGCATTCGCTGTAATTGTTCTGGCGGGCATGTTGTTCCAGATTTTCAGGCCCATGCCGCGCTTCGAGGATAAGCGCCAGAAGAACGACCGCCTTGTTTTCGCTTATGGAAAGGAGCAGTGAACCTCGTGAACGTGTCTACCGCTTTGGTTCTAGCCGTCGTTATTGCGTGCGTGTGTCTTTCCATCCGTTCCTTTCGCAAGAAAGGCATGTGCGGGTGTAAAGAGCACTGTTCAGGCTCGTGCGGATCGGGTTCGTGCTCGGCATGCGCCTCCGCTTCGCATTCGGTGTCTTCTTCCGAATCGTGCCCCGCGTACTCCATGGTTGAGGCCATGAAGCGCGACGTGGAGGGCGACTCGAAGATCTTGTCGTAGATTTCAGACGAACCGTTTCGGTTCGCCCGCGATTCGGATTCGTTCGGAGCAATTTTGCGATGCGCGCTTTGTCTGCGCAGCCGGTTCGCAATTCGTGAGCCCGCCTCCCGTCTATTGGGAAGCGGGCTTTTTCGTGCAATGTGATATGGTGTAGCGAACGAACCGTGTACCGATCCTGAGAGCGAGGCCCCCAATGTCTGAAGCGAAAACGACGACCGTCTTGGAGTCTCGTAGTGAAACGCTGAGCCATTCGCTTGAGGATTACCTCGAGGCCATGGTCGATTTGACGGAGGCGACAGGCTCTTCCGTTCGCGCCGTCGACGTGGCGAACAAGCTGGGTGTTTCGAAGGCGTCGGTTTCGAAGGCCATATCGAACCTCAAGGAAAAGGGCTACGTGGAGCAGCCCTATTATGGCGATATAACCTTGACGGAAAAGGGCCGTTCTTACGGCGAGGCCTTATGGCGTCGCCATAACCTGCTGTATCGTTTTCTTGCGGAAATCGTCGGCATAGACCCGCAAACGGCGAATTACGAAGCGTGCCAGATGGAGCATGCCATCAGCGAGGATTCGTTCGAGAAATGGGAGAAGTACTTTTCCTCTGTTGGCATCGAGTCCAGGAAGGCGTAGGGCCTGTCTCGTTCGCCGAAAGGCGTCGTGGCTCGGGCATTTTCGAGGGCGCTCGATGAAGACCCTCGATGGCTCGAGCTATGGAGCGGCCCGCTTTCGCATTCAACGCGAAATCGGGCCGACGTGTCTTTTGCGGAAACGTTGCGAGCCGCCTTTCCCCTCGGCTTTCGTGGGCTATCATGATGCGAAAACCCGATGAGAACAGGAGTCGTATCTATGCAGGTAGAACTTCTTTGCCATACTCCCGATCCCGAGCGCGCCATTGCCACGGCGGCGCGTCTGTGCTATGCCCCCGTCGGAGCATCCGAACTCATGGAGACTATGCCTCCCGAAAGAATTCAGAGCGTGCTCTCTACCATTATGAAGAGCGGTCATTTTTCGACGCTTGAGCATGTAAGCTACACGTTTGCGATCGACGGCGTCTCCCGCGCGATGACGCATCAGCTGGTGCGTCACAGGCTGGCAAGCTTCAATCAGCAGTCGCAGCGCTATGTGAAGTTCAAGGACGGGCTGAATACGATAAAGCCGGCAAGCGTCGCCGAAAACGAAGAGGCGAGCGCGCTGTTCGACGAGGCCGTGGACGCTGCGGTCGAAGCGTACCAGAAGCTTCTCGATGCCGGCGTTCCCGCCGAGGATGCGCGCTATCTGCTTCCCAACGCCGCCGAGACGAAGATCGTGGTCACCATGAACGTGCGCGAGCTCCTTCATTTCTTCGAGCTGCGCTGCTGCAATCGCGCCCAATGGGAAATCCGCGAGCTTGCCCACAAGATGCTCGAGCTGGTTCGCCCTACGGCCCCCTATGTGTTTTTTGACGCCGGCCCGTCGTGCGTGCGCGGTGCTTGCAGCGAAGGCAAGATGACTTGCGGAAGACCGTACCCGAAAGCGGTGCGTTCGTAGTGAGGAAAAGCGAAACGAAGCGCGCCTTCTCCGAGGACGGCGCGCATAAGACCCATGTGGGCGGTCAAGCTCTGATTGAAGGCGTGATGATGCGCGGCAAGTACAACTGGGCTGCCGCCGTGCGCGAGCCGAGCGGCTCGATCTACGTCGAGGAGCACGACCTTGCAAGCGGTAGGAAAAAGAACGGTTGGCTGTACTGGCCCATCGTTCGCGGATGCCGCGCATTTGTGGAGAGCTTGGTCCTAGGCTACAAGGCTCTCGAAATTGCCGCGCTCCACGCGTTTAACGACGACGCCGTGCCTGACTCTTCGGAGGATGAGCCGTCGCGGCGTCAAGTTCAGGATGACGAAGACCGTCTAGAGCTTCCTGCAGAAGGCGAGGCGTCGTCTCGTTCCCGGGTTTCTGCTGATGATGGCCGCAACGTCGCATCGCAAGATGCGACGTCCGAAGACGCTGTCCTCGAGTTCGGCAAGAAGGAAATGGCCGTTTCCATGGTGCTCGGCCTTGTGCTCGGCGTGGTGCTCTTCATTGTCGCTCCGGCGCTCATGGCCAACTTCATCGTGGGGGAGTATGACAGCAACACGCTTGCTTGGAACATCGTAGACGGCATCGTGCGCGTGGCCATTTCGTGTTCTACATATGGCCGATCGGCCGTATGGAGGACATCAAGCGCATGTTCGGCTATCACGGTGCGGAGCATAAGACCATCCATTGCTTCGAGCACGGTCTTGCGCTTACGCCGGAAAACGCAAGAAGCTTCCCCCGTCTTCATGTGCGGTGCGGCACGGCGTTTCTTATCATGGTCATGATTATTGCCATCCTGGTCTACACGATCACGCCTCTCAATGCGCTTATCGCGGCATGGGGCGTGCCCGACGGCCCTGCCAAGCTTGCTCTTGTCATCGCAGTGCGCATCGCCTTGATGCCGGTGATTGCTGGAATCAGCTATGAGATCACGGTGAAGTGGGCGGGCGGCCATCCAGAAAACCCCCTGGTCAAGGTCATTCTGTGGCCTGGTATGCAGATGCAGAAGCTTACGACGCGTGAGCCTGATGACGGTCAGATCGAATGCGCAATCGCCGCTATGCGCAAGGTTCTTGAGCGTGAAGACGCCGAAGCGGCGAAAGAAACAAACGCGTTGGCTGGATAGCGCCGAAGGACGGCGGACAGCAAGCCTTTGATGGCTCGTGGACTGTTCCCTGCGTTGACGATGCTGTTGTGGTCGCATAGCTTGCTCAAGGTTCTTGGCATGCTGATATGCGAGAGCCTCGATCCGTGTGTCGCTTCGGATCGAGGGGCTTCTGCTTACCGGGCTTGCGCCTGGGTTTTAAGGAGGCAAATTAGCGTAGCGTTACCGGCCAGCAGGAATCGCTTCCTTCGAGGCCCATAGCTTCCAGAATGTGGAAAAACGCCGATTCGTGATGGGTATTGGTGGTGCTTGACTTCATGTCTCTCTCCTCCTCGGGAGCTAGCTTGTCTCTGCACCTCCTCACTATATCTTCCTCATTTCTTATATCAATATCTAAAAAATTGATAGGTACTATAATTTAATTTGATAATGCTTCTAATGGAGTTTGATAGTACATTATGAAGATATGCGCTGATGAGCGTTTGTTTTCGAGCTATGGCCTAAGTGGTCGATAGGGGGAAGCAATGGGGGAGCGACCGCAATGCGCAAAAGAAGACGTCTTGGCGCTTATGGACGATGAGAGGCTTCGTCGCCTGAGGTCCGCGGCCGATGTCGGCTTGCTGCTTTACGAGGATTTAGACGATTACGAACTTCCCGAAGGCTACGACAAAGAAGGCATATGGAGGCTTTTAAGCGCGATTCGCAAACAGGCGGCCGTGTTTCTGCCCGAGGATCCCTATCGATCGGCCGATTGCTGGTTCGTTACCACGACTTCGCTTGCCCTTGATTCGAAGATGCTCGAGATTCGTTGCAAAACGGGCTATCCGCTCGATAGAGATATCGATGCCCTTAAAGGCTCTCCTTTTTTGACGCGTTCGATCGAAAGAACGCTTGCCCGCGCCCTCGAAGCCGAAGGGGCGCTTGTCTCAGACGAGCGAATCCACGATATTTTCGCCGGCAGACGAACTCCCCGCTCTCCGCTTGACCGTGTTATCAGCAACTATATCGAAATCAGCAGCAATGCCGACGAGCTTGCCATGAGAGAGATTACTCACGGCCTTATCGAGACGATCTATTATCGACTCATAGAGGGCGTTGACGTGGAGAATATTCCGCGTCGCGAAAAAGTCTGCCCGCTCGATGAGCGGATCCAGCCCCCCGATAGCGCCTCATGCATCGATGCCATATGCCGTAGGGCTCGGATGGGGAACGAAGGGGAGATGAGATTCGGTCCCATCCAGCGTATCATCAGCATAACGTGGTATTTCTGGAACTTCGACATATTCCCGTGCCTGAACTCCCTCGTCGGAGTGCTTCTGCGAAACGTCATTGCCATCAAATGGGGGTATCCCGTGCTGAGCTGGGTTCCGGTTGGGTACTATCCGTTCGGAGACCTCAACACTCCCCTGATGGAGTCCGTCTTTAAAAGCTGGTCGGTCGACTACGGCTTCGGATTCGACTTCACGTCGTATTTCATTATGTACACGAGGTTCTACCTCAAAGAGGTCGATCGTTTGGAGAAGACGCTCTACCAGCTTAAGAACCTGAACGACCGTATTGGTGCCATGTTCGATTTTCCTATGAACGACCGGCAAAAATCGATCATCTCGGCGCTTTGCAAGGAGCCGAATGCGGCATTGCGCATAGGTCCGCATCAGCGTACGTTTGCCGTCGCCTATGCAACGGCTCGCGCGGATTTTCTTGATCTAGAGCGTCATGGGTGCCTGGTGAGAGAGCACGAGGGGAAGGCATTTGTCTTCAAGGCTTGCCCCGCTTTGCGCGAATCCGTCATTCATCTCGGAGAGGCCGCCACGGAATAGCGCGTGTCAAAGGCCGTGCGTTGTCTGACCCGTTGCGTTCTGAAGGCTTTGCGCGTTCGGTGGATTGTCACGCGTGTTGCTGAGTTTGGCGCGCGTACTGCCGGTCCCAGTGCATTTGTCTGGCGCGCTGTCGGTTCCGTCGATTCGCCGGTCCAAGGTCGGCCGACGCCTTTTTCTACCAGTTCTCTTTATTCGGAAGCGAACGGCCGTGTCCGAAGTGGATGGTTGCTTCCCCGAACGACGCGATGCGTTGCGCGCTTGTCCTGGCGTCTTCGCCGTCGCCGTAGAACATGGCGCTTGACGGGTAGACCAGATTCATAAGCGCATCACCCACGAAAAGGGCGGGATGCCCCGATTGCCCCTGCGTTACGAACCCTATGGAGCCTTTCGTATGGCCCGGAAGTTCGATGACATAGATATCGGGAAAGCCGAAGTCCACGAGGGTCGTGCCTTCTTCGAGGAATTTTGCTGGGCGGAAATCCTCTATCGTTTCGCTTTCGAATCCGCGTTGCGAGACCGAGAGAACAGCCCTGCCTATGGCGGTGTCGGCCTGCATGGCCTCGGCGCAATTGTCCTGGATACGGGGGAGGTCTTTTTCGCTCACACAATGGGGACGTTGAGTTCGTTCGAGAGAAAAGCAGCGTTTTGCACATGGTCGTAATGCCCGTGCGTAAGCGCTATGGCGCGCATGTCGAAATTGCGGCATGCTTCAAGGATGCGGTCGCGGTAGGCGGTTTTTCCGGTGTCTACGAGCACCGCTTCGCCGTTGCGATGGATTAAAAAGCAGTTGGCGCTGCCGGCTTTCATGAGTTCGATATGGCATGGCTCCATGCGCAGCCCCCGTTTCCTGTGTACATGCATATAAGGCTACTATGCGATTTCGAAGAGTTCAAGGCGCGGTTCGGGGCGGGTTTGGCTACCATGCCGCTTTGACTGTATCGAGATATCTCGGCCGCCGCATTCGGCGGGGTCGGTATGGATGGGAGAATCATGAAAGCTTTGCGATCGCGTTCGCGGTCTGGCTTCGTTGTTTGCAGGCATTGTTCTTGCGGCCGCCTTATCGTGTACGGGGTACGTATTTGAAGAAGCGGCTTTTTCGGAATCTCCCGGTCCCTTGAGGCAACGGTGCCGGAATCGAAGCTCGATTCCGCGGCATATGCCGAGCGGCATAACCTTTGAAGAGGTAGACGGAAACGCCCCTTCGTTCAACGAAGCGGACGTTGCCTATGCTCGGGAAAACGAAGGGTTCGAATATTACGCACCCCTCGATTGGCAAGGTCGGTGCACGGGTGCGGTTGCGTGCTTGGGTGAAGAGACCATGCCCAAGAAAGGCGAGAAGCGCGGCAGCATTAGCAGCATTCATCCAAGCGGGTGGCATTCGGTCCGCTATGGGTTCATTGACGGGGAATCCCTGTACAACAGGTCGCACCTTATCGCTTGGAAGCTCGGAAGCGAAAACGCGAACGATTGCAATCTGGTGACGGGGACGCGCTTCATGAACGCCGAGGGGATGCTGCCTTTTGAAGAGGAGGTCATTCGTTATATCGAGCGCACGGGAAACCACGTTCTCTACAGGGTGGTGCCTGTCTTCAGCGAAGACGAGCTGCTTTGCCGAGGGTTCAAATGGAGGCGCTTTCCATCGAAGACAGCGGCGAGGGCGTCTCGTTCAACGTGTTCTGCCCCAATGTGCAGCCTGGCATATCAATTGATTACGCTACGGGCGACAACGAATTGGACTATCGGTAGCGCTAGCGAGTGATAGGAGCGATGGCCCTGACAACCGCGTCTACGGCCGAGCCTGCCAGGCTGCCGTCCTCGATGCGCATGATTATCTTGCCTTTGAATCCGTATTCGGTTACCTCGGAGAAAAAGATTTTGGGATCTTGGGTGATGGGGGATATTTTCGCGGCGGCGTCTCTGGCGGCTACGAGCAGGTCGGCCTTGACGTCATCCATAGGTCGTTCGCTCGTGACGGCGAAAGGAATGCTGATCTGGTTTACCGGGGGGAGCTGGACCAGGGACGTCTTGGATATGATTGAATTGGGAATGATGACGGTTTCGCCTCGCGCGTTGGTGATGGTGGTATGGCGCCAACTTACATCCTGCACAACGCCGGTTTCCGTTCCCACCTCGATGTTGTCTCCCGGCTTCACGATGCGCATGATGGTCATCTGCACGCCGCCGATGAGGTTCGACAGCGTGTCTTGGAAACCGAGGGAAATGGCGATGCCGCCTACGCCAAGGGCGGTGACGAGTGCGTTGGGGTTGATGCCGAAGCAGGAGTCGAGGATGGTGCTGCCGCCTATAATCCAAATGACGGCGCGCACGATGTTTACGAAAATGCTGCTTGAGGGCAGGGGGTTATCGTCTCGGTTGAGAAAAGCGCGCAGTCCTTTGGCGACGATGTGCGACACGGCGGCCGTGACGGCAGCCAGGGCAACAGCCCAGAAGATGTCCCTCACCCATTCCTGGGAGACGAATTCGACAACGTGTGCGAAAAGCTCATCCATGGCGTTCCCTCCGGTTTGGCATTGCGAACGAGGCGTTGGTCGGCAGAATATCACGCCTTAGCGGCAGGGGCGTGAATCCGCTTTTTCTACATGCTCTTTTAAACAAGGTAACTTTTAGAAACCAAGACCCCTTTAAATTTCTTGCAAAAACCGTGAAATGGCTTATGAGGGCATATTTATCAGTGGGTCGATACGTGCTCTGTGATACAATGCAACAGCTTGTCAGCGACGGTTGGCGAGCCCCGTCTCGAATAGGCGAGCGGGTAGATAACTGTAGGCCCCCGAGACATGTTGATTTAACCACCATGACGAAGGGTCCCCGTGCTTGAAAGGGGTCCGTTTTGACCGAAATCAAGAACACGTCCGTCATCGACTTCGAGGACATCTCCGACGAGCAGATGAATGCGATGATCGACGGCACGCTGACCGAGTTCGACGAAGGCGATCGGTCAAGGGCACTGTCGTGAAGCTCGAGCATGACGAAGTTCTGCTCGACATCGGATTCAAGAGCGAAGGCGTCATTCCTTCCGCGAACTCTCCATCCGCAAGGATGCCGATCCTTCCGATATCGTTGCTCTTGGCGACGAAATCGAAGCTCTGGTGCTGCAGAAGGAAGACAAAGACGGTCGTCTGTTTCTGTCCAAGAAGCGTGCTGAGTACGAGCGCGCCTGGATTCAGGTCGAAGAGAAGTTCAAGGCTGGCGAAGTTGTCACCGGCGAGGTCATCGAAGTCGTCAAGGGCGGCCTCATCCTCGATATCGGTCTGCGCGGCTTCCTGCCTGCATCCTTGGTCGACCTTCGTCGCGTCAAGGATTTGGATATGTACCTCGGCACCGAAATCGAAGCACGCGTCATCGAGATGGACCGCAACCGCAACAACGTTGTTCTTTCTCGTCGTGTTCTCCTCGAAGAGGGCCGCAAGAACGAGCGTGCAGAGATTCTTTCCAAGCTCGCCAAGGGCATGCGCCTCAAGGGCACCGTTTCCTCCATCGTCGACTTCGGTGCATTCGTTGACCTGGGCGGCATCGACGGTCTGGTTCACATCTCCGAGCTTTCTTGGAACCATGTCAACCATCCCTCCGAGGTCGTCAAAGTCGGCGACGAGGTTGAGGTTGAGGTTCTCGACGTCGACCTGCAGCGCGAGCGCATCTCTCTCGGCCTGAAGCAGACCACCGAGGATCCCTGGCTGAAGCTCGTCGAGTCCTATCCCGTGGGCTCCATCGTTGACGGCAAGGTCACCAAGATCGTTCCGTTCGGCGCCTTCATCGAGCTCGGCTCCAACGTCGAGGGCCTGGTTCACATCTCCGAGATGGCTGCCAAGCATATCGACACCCCGGCTCAGGTCGTCAAGGTCGGCCAGGAAGTCAAGGTCAAGGTCATGGAGATCAACCCCGACCGTCGTCGCATCAGCCTGTCCATGAAGGCTGCTGCCGATGAGCTCGGCTTCGAGATCGAAGTTGACGAGACTATCCAGGCTCCCGAGCCCCGTCAGCCCAAGAAGAAGGCCGAGAAGGCTGCTGACGCCGAATAGCTTCACGTTATCGTGCGACTGATTCTTCGCTCATGAAAAAGCGACCCTTCGGGGTCGCTTTTTTTGTTTTCAATCGGGCGATCGCCGAATGGTCGGGGCGATGCAAGGCGTGAATTCGAGGAGCCTTTTACCGATTTTGATGGGGCAGAGCGTCGCTGCGTTTCCGTTCTATGTGAGCGGGGTTCGCCATTCGCATGGGTCGGGTGCCGCGAGATTGCGAATGCCGGCAATGATGATTTCGATACCGTCGTGGAATGCCTCGTCGGAATAAGCGGCGTCAGTGATCGAGGCCCATGAGGGGATTTCTCCTGCGGGAAGCGTTGCGATGCTCGGCGGATGTGCATTCGGAGATGATGAAGCCGGAAAGAAACGCATCGATGATGCGCCATGCTTGTGCAAAGATGTGGTCGGGGATGCCTTGGTTCTGGTGAAGCTGCTGGACATGTTCTGTATGGTCGCGCAATCCGGGAGTCCAGGCTTCGGCTTCGAGAAGGTAAAGCCGTGCTTTGGAGTGGTTCAGATGCATGTTTCTGATGGACGCCGTAGTGCGACGGATGGTGTCGTCCCATCGTTCGCCGGGAATCGGGGCGGTGTCTACTTCCTGGAATGCGAGCGCAAGAATGCCCTGCTGAATGTCTGCCATGGAATCGAAATGACGATAGAGCGCCATAGGCGTTTTGCCAAGTTCCTTGGCTATTTTTCGTATAGAGAGCTTGTCGATGCCTTCGCGATCGGCTATCTCAAGCCCTTTGGCCAAAATTGCGGATTGCGAAAGCGGGTCGCTTGCGGTCGTGTCAGGTTTGTTCGTCATGAAATCCTCGGTAGTCTGTGGGAAGCAGCCATTTTGCAGTAAAACATGCGTCGAACGTTTCGCCGCATACGGGATAAGTGCGCGGGGTCTGCCGTTCGGTGTGGACGCAGGTCTGCAGTTCGATTGAATCACGGTGCAATCCATTTTAAAGGTGTACGGTGCATTCGTGCCTGAATCGTTGTTTAGTTCATAACGCTTCCTTAATATTCGTGCGCTGCGATGGGTTTTGTTTTGCGAGCCAGCGGGGTGGTTCTCAAGACATGGTTTCACGCATGCATGCGTTCGTATCGAAGGTCTAAGGCTTCTGTTTTTGCAAGTTTCGGCGTGAACTATTTCGAGAGAGGGCCGGTGTCGAGATGCTGTCGGAATGCGAAATATTGCAGTAAGGGACGCATGCGAAAAGAAGAAACGAGTCCTTGTAATCCCAATGTGTACGGTGTACACTCATATCATGATGTGTACACCGTACACAGGAGGGAAATCGAAGGGAGATGCTTTCATGATGGAAGAATCTGCAGAAGCCAAGACAGGATTGACGCGTAGGAATTTCATGAGGGGAGCTTTGGCGGCGGCTGCTGCAATGGGCGTTGCGGCAACGGGCGTCGGCTGTGCGCCTGCAGGCGGTTCAGGAAAGGAGTCGACCGCAGCCGGAGACGATGGCGCTGCAAGCCAGGCCGATGTCGATTACGTGAACATCTATAAAGACGGCGTAAACCAGATGCCGGCTCGCAAGGTCGCATGCCCTGGTCCTCGCGGTCCGGTCGCTTTCGAATCGCGGGAAATCGCTGCAAGCGAAATCAAGCGCGAAGAAGATTTCGATATCGTCGTGGTCGGTGCAGGTGTGGGCGGTCTGATTGCTGGCCTGAAGGCGGCCGACATGGGCGCAAACGTTCTTATCCTTGAGAAGATGACGAAGGGCCGCGGCTGCTTCGAGTGCTTCGGCGCCGTAGGGGCTAAATGCCAAGAAGGTGTTGCTATCGATAAAACCGTGCTGCTCGACGAAATCTATCGTTCTGCCTATTTCCGCACGCGTCCTGAACCTGCGCGTACGTATGTGAACCGTTCGGGCGAGGCGACAGACTTTTGGCAGGAGATGCTCGACAAGGGCGCCAATGGCTTCGTCATCAGCAAGGTGGAGCAGGAGCCGTCGAGCTGCGGGTTCCCGGCTATGACGCCTCTGATCGATACGGAGCTCGGCTTCTATGATTCTCCCGCGCTTCCTCCCGATGCGGGTGTTCGTTCCGGTCTTTCGGGCATCTATGTCTGCCTTGAAATGCAGGATGTCGCCAAAACGGCCTACGATACGATCGATATGCGTTTTTCGACTCCGGCCGTGCAGCTTGTGGCTGACGGGTCGGGCGCGGTGACGGGCGTTATTGCCAAAGACGCAGAGGGCTACTTCAAAGTGAATGCATCGAAGGGCGTCATCATGGCGACGGGCGGATACGATTGCAATCCCGAGATGCTGCAGGCATGGACTCGCCCCGAAGACTATGCGTATTCCAGCTGGTGGAATCCGTCGTGGGGAACCACGGGCGACGGCCATATGATGGGCCTTGCCATTGGTGCCCAGATGGATCCCATCCCGCATCCCGTGATGAACTTCCGTTGGGGCACTCCCGATTCTTTCGCCGACTTCCGCACCTGGAACGCCGTGTACTTCGGCATTCTCGTTAACGGCCGCGGCAGGCGTTTCGTGCGAGAAGACGCGCCCTTCCAGGTGGTGTCGAACGCCCAGAATGCCCAGCCTGCCTACGGCAAGAACTGCTGGTATATTTTTGACGAGACCATGTACGAAGGCATGGAGGATGCTC
>JBKTHK010000027.1:0-24453 GCA_047240885.1 Slackia sp.
TCCTGTAGGAGTTTCGCTATGAGCAGTGTTTCCAAATCACCCTGGGTTATTCATTATGACGGCAGCAGCTGCAACGGCTGCGATATCGAGGTACTTGCTGCCTTGACTCCGCTCTACGACGTCGAGCGTTTCGGCATTATCAATACGGGCAATCCCAAACACGCCGATATTTTCCTGGTTACCGGTTCGGTCAACGAGCAGAACATCGGCGTGGTGCAGGAGATATACGATCAGATGGTCGAGCCGAAAGTTGTCGTGGCGTGCGGAATTTGCGCCTGCTCGGCAGGCATTTTCCACGATTGCTACAACATCATAGGAGGGGTTGACAAAGCTATTCCGGTCGATGTGTATGTGCCAGGATGCGCCGTTCGCCCCGAGGCGATCATTGACGGCGTCGTGCAGGGTCTTGCTATTCTCGAAGAGAAGGCAAAGGCTCTTGCCGAAGCGAAGAAGAAGGGGGAGTAGCGCCATGGCTTTGCATACCACGTTTGCCGAAGTGCGAGCCGATGAGCTTGTCGAGCTCGCCGAGGCGAAGAAGAACGACGGATACCGTTTCGTGCAGATGCTCTGCGTCAACACTGAGGAAGGAATCGACGCCTTGTATTCCTTCATGAAGGGCGACAGCTTGGAGAACTATACGATTAAGGGGATAGACACTGCCACTCAGAGCGTGCCGTCCGTCACGGGATCGTTTCTTGCGGCATTTCCCTTCGAGAACGAGGCGCACGATTTATTCGGCTTGAATGTGACGAACATCGCCATTGATTTCAAGGGCGGTTTTTACAAGGTCGCCATGGACAAGCCGATGACGGTCATCTCTCCCGCGCAGAAGGCGGCACGCGAGAAGGCGGCGAAAATCGCAGCCGCCAAAGCCGCCAAAACCTCTTGCGCGAAACCTTCGGAGGAGGATTTGGAGAAAAAGCTCGCGGGCATGGACCCGGAGAAGGCCGCCAAGGTTCGCGCCGCCATGGAGGCGAAGGCGAAGAAGGAGGCCGAAAAGGCCCAGGCGGAAAAGCAGGCCCAGCTTGAAGAGAAGCTTGCGGGAATGGATCCGGAAAAAGCAGCCAAATTCCGTGCCGCCATGGAGGCGAAGGCGGCACGCGAGTCGGCCCAGAAAGGCGGCGAGTAATTATGGGAAAAGCGACAGTTATACCTTTCGGGCCGCAGCACCCTGTCTTGCCCGAGCCCCTTCATCTCGACCTGGTCGTAGAAGACGAACACGTTATCGAGGCTATACCCCAGATAGGCTTCATCCATCGTGGTCTTGAGAAGCTGGTCGAAACTCGCGACATCCACCAGTTCATCTACGTTGCCGAGCGTATCTGCGGCATCTGTAGCTTCGGCCACTCGCTTGGCTACGCTGAAACGGTCGAAGACCTCATGGGTGTCGAAGTCCCCAAACGCGCCCAGTTCATCCGCGTCATTCTGCACGAGCTTTCCTGTATGCACTCTATTTGCTCTGATGGGCCTTGCGGCGGATGCTTTCGGCTTCGAAAGCCTGTTCATGCATTGCTGGCGCTTGCGCGAGCGCGTTCTCGACATTTTCGAAGCCACGACGGGCGGTCGCGTCATTCTGTCCGCCGTGTGCATCGGCGGCGTGAACCGCGATATAGAGAACACCGAGTTGAAGGCCATCGTCGACAAGCTTAACAGTATTAAAGATGAGTACCGCGAGATAACGAACACCTTCCTGAAAGATACTTCGGTCAAGAGTCGCCTCGTTGGCGTCGGGCACCTGACCAAGGAGCAGGCCGAGGATTTGTGCATGGTCGGTCCTTTCGCGCGCGCTTCCAACGTGGCGTACGACTGTCGCATGCTCGGCCGGGGCGCCTATGGGGATCTCGAAGGGTTCGAGCCGATTCTCTCGGACGAGGGCGACTGCTACGCCCGATGCAAAGTCCGTGCCTTGGAGGTCAGCCAGTCGATTGACATTATCGAAGAGCTCGTTTCCAAAATTCCCGACGACGGCATCGGATCGAAGAGCAAACTGACTCCGCCGGAAGGAGCCCAGGCTTCAAGCGTGCTCGAGCAGCCTCGCGGCGAATGCCACTACTACGCCCGCGGCAACGGCACGAAGAACCGATCGTATGCGCATGCGCACGCCAACCAGCCAGAATCTCGCCGGCATGGTCAAAGCGCTCGAAGGATGCGAGCTGGCCGACGTGCCCATGATTATCCTGACCATCGCATCCGTGCATCAGCTGTTCTGAAAGGTAGGGGCGCAATGGGAAGCTTCAAACTGGGAAGATGACCCTGCGTTCGCTGTTCAGCAAGCCTGAGACCGTCATGTATCCGGCTCAGACGCGCTTTCAGCCCGAAGGCCTCAAGGGGAAAGTCCTCAACGATATTGACACGTGCATTCTTTGCGGCATCTGCGAAAAGCGCTGCCCGACTGCGGCCATCAGCGTCGTGAAGAAGGACGGTAAGTGGTCCATCGACCGTTTTCGATGCGTTCAGTGCGGAACCTGCGTGCGTGAATGCCCGAAAACCTGCCTGACCATGGATCCGGACTATCCTCTCCCGTCGAGCACAAAGAGCGTGGATGCGCTTCATAAATCGGAGCCCTCCGAAGAGGAGAAGGCCGCCAAAGAGGCGGAGAAAGCGGCTCGGATCAAGGCTGCGATGGAAGCGAAGGCGGCGCGCGAGGTGCAGGCCGAAAGCTGACGTGCGGCGCATTGCCGTCAAGAAAGAATCAAGTCTTTCTAACGATTGCGTGACGGCTCGATGACGGTGTCGCGAATATCCCGATATAAAACAAAGCGGGCGAGGAAAGCTGTTACAATCTTTCCTCGCCCGTCTCGGGTCCGGGTGTTTGCAGGTTTACCGAAAAGGGAAGTCATGGCTCAGCAGGAACAAGTAACCAACAAGATATGCACTCTCGCGAACCTCGTTTCGGCGGTTCGCCTCTGCATGGTTCCCGCGTATCTCGTGCTTCTTCTTGACGGGCATGACGTTCTCGCCGCCTTTATGTTCGCTTTGCCGCGTCGACGGATTTCGTCGACGGCCAGCTTGCTCGCAGAACGCATACGGTTTCTCGGCTTGGGCAGCTGCTCGATCCGGCCGTCGACAGGCTTCTGATGATCGCGGGCGTCCTGGGTCTTCTTCTCGTGGGACGGCTTCCTTTGTGGATTATAGTCGTCGTCATCGCGCGCGACCTGGTCCTGCTGTGCGGGGCGGCGGACCTGCTGCGCTTCCAGAAGCGCGTGGCCGTGATATATCTCGGAAAAGTGGCCACGACCTTCCTTTTCATCGGATTCGCCGGGCTTCTTCTCAATCTCCCGCTTATTCCCGGTCTCGGCGTGTGCGATATCGCATGGCTTCCCGGCTTCAACGGCGAGTCTGTCTCGTGGGGCATTTGGTTTGTGTATGTCGGCCTTGTCCTCGCTCTTGTCACGACGGTGGTCTATGTCTCCCGCGGCATCGCCGCGCTTAAGGAGGCGCGTTGCGCACGCGTCGCAATTTCTTGCGACTGACGCGATTTTCTGAATTTGTCCCTTCACGAATCCACTCTACTAGACTAAAGTATTACAGCGTCAAAGGCGAAGTTTGCCTTTGGCGCTGTGTTGTAGAGAAAGGAAATCGCCGATGTACTATCAGGAGGAAATCGAGTGCATGCCTCGCGCCGAACTCGAAGCCTTGCAGGTGGAGCGCTTGCGATGGGCTGTCAAGCATGCGTACGAAAACGTCCCTCTGTACAAGCAACGATTCGACGAGGCGGGTCTTGACCCGTATTCCATCGAATCCCTGGAAGACATCAAGCGATTTCCTTTTATCGTCAAGCAGGACATGCGTGACGCGTATCCGTTCGGGCTGTTCGCGGTCGACCGCTCCGAGGTCAAGCGCCTCCATGCCTCCTCGGCACGACCGGTCAGGCCACCGTTGTAGGCTATACGGAAAACGACCTGAAGAACTGGGGCGATTGCTTCGCTCGCGGCATTGCCATGGTCGGCGGTAGCGCAGAATCCACGATGCAGGTTTCGTACGGTTACGGCCTGTTCACAGGTGGCCTCGGGGCCCATATGGGCGGCGAGGTGGCCGGCTGCACGGTCGTCCCCATGTCCACGGGCAATACGAAGCGCCAGATTCAGATCGTGAAGGATTTCGGAACCGACATCCTCTGCGCCACGCCTTCGTATGCGCTTCTTATCGCTGATACGGCAATTGAGATGGGCTACGACCCTGCGAAGGATTTTCCGATCTCCGGTGTCATCTTGGGTGCAGAGCCGGCATCGAGCATATGCGTGAAGAGATTCGCCAAAAGTTTGGCGTGAAATACTGTGACGTCTACGGCCTTTCTGAAATTATGGGGCCCGGTGTCGCTATGGAGTGTTCCGAAAGCCACGGCCTGCATGTCGCCGAGGACCAGTTCCTCGTCGAGATCGTCGACCCCGAGACGCTTGAGCCCGTGCCTGATGGACAGCTCGGCGAGCTTGTGATTACGACACTCACGCGCGAGTGCAGCCCCCTCATCCGCTATCGCACGCGCGACCTCACCCGCATCATTGACGAACCCTGTGCTTGCGGACGCACCCATCGCAAAATCGACCGCATCGTGGGACGTACCGACGATATGCTTATCATCCGCGGCGTCAACGTATTCCCGTCTCAAATCGAACAGGTCATCACCGGATTCCCCGAAATCGTTCCGCATTATCAGATTGTCCTCACTACCAAAGGCACGCTCGATCATGTGGAGCTTCGCGTGGAGACTGCGCCCGATTTTTCCTTCGACGAGATTCGCGCCCTCGAAGATCTGCGCCGTCGTCTTGCGGCAGAGCTGAAGAGCAACCTTCGATCGCGGTCGACATCAAGATCGTCGAGCCGAAGACCATCGAGCGCAGCGAAGGCAAGGCGAAACGCGTCATAGACCTGCGTAACAAAGACTAATCGCGCACGATGCGCCCGCGAAGAGCGCATCTTCGAACAAGGAGACATCATGATTGAGCAGTTACCGTTTTCTCGAGAACGAGAAGGGACGCCTTCGACCCTGTGCAGAGATCTTGCGAACGCAGACGTCACCATGCACGACCTCTTTGTCGCCGATACGTCGGACTTCGGCATCGTTCGCATCTTCTGCGACACCCCGAGGCGTGCGGCCCGTGTTCTCGAAGAGGCGGGCTATCGCGCACGTGTCGTCGAGGTTCTCGCGGTCCGTGTTCCCAACGTCGCAGGCGGCCTGGCTTCTCTTCTCGAGACCATCGACGAGTGCGGTTCCAACGTCGAATACGGCTACTGTTTTTCTCGGGGAGAAGAAACGGCCATTGACGTTTTGAAGGTGGCCGACGCCTCCATCGAGGCTACACTGTCTGAGAAAGGTTTCGATATCGTAAAGGCAGAGGAAGTCTACGCGCTCGATGAATAAAACGGGAATTGACAACAGTCTTTTCAACACAGGACGGAACTCTGAAACGGGGTTCCGTCCTTCTGGTGCAGGAGATTCGTATTCGTCTGCCAGTGCAACGCACTGGCCGCGGCGCGCGTTCTCGCGAACGATTGCAGGTTTTTTTGCGAAAAGCGCCCTTTGCGCGTTCGTTCTTTCCGTCTCGTTCGGCCTGCCCGCCTATGCGGACGTGCGTCCTACCGACGAGATTGTCTCCGAGCCCATCTCGTCGTCGGGTATGGCCGAGGCGCTTTGCCCTGATATTCAGGCGGAAAACGCTCTGCTTATATCCGAGGACGGAACCGTGTATTTCTCGCGTGATGCTTCGGACCCGGTGAAGATCGCCTCTATCACCAAAGTTATGACGGCTATCGTAGCGCTTGAGAACGCGTCGCTTGACACCGTGGTCACCGTGGACGAAGAGGCGGCGACGGTGGGCGAGTCGTCTGCGGGGCTTCTGCAGGGCGATTCCATGGATCTACGGACCGCCCTTTACGCGTTGATGGTGCCGTCGGGAAACGACGCCGCCGTCGCTATTGCGAAGTGTGTCGGATCTCTTCTTCCTTCCTACGATGGAACGAATGCTCTGGAAGCCTTCGTCGCCGCTATGAACGAGAAGGCCGAAGAACTGGGCTGCTCCGATACGCTGTATTCCAATCCTCACGGACTTGATGCGGACGGTTACGAGCGACGCCCATTCTACCGCCGCCGATGTGGGTATCGTCGTGAGCTACGCCATGGAAAACGACCTTTTCCGAGAGATCGTCGATGCGGGAGATACATCGATTGTCGTACAGGACGCGCAGGGTCAGATCGAGAAATCAACCTCGTGTCCACCGATGAGCTCATCGGCGTCTACGAGGAATCTGCGGGTGAAGACAGGAACCACCATAGAAGCTGGATACTGCTTCGCAGGCGCGGTCTCTCGCGATGAAGGGGAATTCTACAGCGTTGTTCTTGGAAGCCCCGACAGCGATGCTCGCTTCGCCGATACGGTGACCCTTTTCGACTGGATGCATGGCAACATCGTCGAGCAAAGGCTCATCAACGCTGATTCGTTCGTCGACTACCAAGGGGCTCAGGCTCCCCTTGTCGCGAACGTCGCCCATACCGAATGGGTGGACTGCCTTGTGCCGGCGACGGTTCTTGATCCCGATATCGCCGTGCGGGTATTCTCCCTTGCCGGCGACATCGAGCAAAATGTCACGTATCGCGATTTGAAGGGAGATGTATTTGCTGGAGACGTGGTAGGCTCGATCGAATTCGTGCAGAACGAAACGACCGTTGCTAGCTGTGATTCGATCGCGGCGTCCGATGTGGCGGCTCCCAACATCTTTCAGCAGATCGGTGTGTTGTTCGACAGGGCCGTTCGAGAATTCCAGAACCAACCCCTTCAGGCGACGTCCGTCTGCCTGAACACGCCTTCGCCCGTCTCTGACCGATAATCCTCATGCGTCCTTCGAAGGACGCCGTTGCAAGAAAGAAATGACCATGGCTACCGTGTGCCCCGTCTGCAATGCGCCGCTCGGCGAATCCGACTCCGCATGTCCTGTGTGCGGATTCAAACTTCTTGGACGTACGCAGGCGTTTTCGCCCATCACCACCGTGCAATCCTCAGAAAATACTGCCTCAGCCTCCATTCTCGAAGAGGCTACCTTGCGTATCGTGAAGGGTCCTCAGGTCGGAAACGTCTTCCGTCTTTCTTGCGATCAGATAACCGTCGGGCGAAGCCCCCAGTGCGACATCTTCCTCAACGACATGACCGTCTCGCGTATGCACGCGACTCTCGATCGCGTTCCGGGAGGCTACAAGATCGTCGACGCCGATTCCTTCAACGGGCTTTGGGTCAACAACCTCAATATGAAGGAGGCCGTTCTCAACGATGGGGATGTTGTTCAAATCGGCACATTCTGCCTTTTGTACCAGTCCACCCCTCGTGTGTAGAGCTCGGCATTGCAAAGTAAGGATTGTGCTATGGAGTTGATTTCTGGAAACGAAGCTATCGCCCGCGGTGCCTGGGAGGCCGGAGCGGTGATCGGCGTCGCGTATCCGGGCACGCCTTCCACCGAAACCATGGAGGCGTTTTCGAAGTTGCCCGACGTGTATGCGGAATGGTGTCCCAACGAGAAGGTCGCTGTCGAGGTCGGGCTCGGCGCATCTGCCGCTGGGAGGCGCGTTCTTTCCACGATGAAGCACGTTGGTGTCAACGTGGCTGCCGACCCCTGTTCACCGCCGCCTATACCGGCGTCGGAGGAGGCATGGTCGTTCTTGCGGCCGACGACCCGGGAATGCATCTCGTCTCAAAACGAACAGGACTCTCATTATTATGCGGCGGCGGCGCATGTTCCTATGCTCGACCCTGCAGACAGCGCCGAGGCGCTGGCTTTCACGCGCGAAGCTTTCGAGCTTTCGGAACGTTTCGACGTGCCCGTGTTCATTCGCTCGACCGTGCGCGTCTCCCATACGAAATGCCCGGTAGAGCTTGGAGAGAGGGTTTCCGTCGACCGAAAGCCCTACGAAAAAGATCAGTCCAAGTGGGTCATGATGCCGCTTTACGCAAAAGGACGCAGGCTTTCGCTCGATGAGCGCATCGAACGCGTGCGCGCCTTCGCCGAGTCTTCTCCTTTGAATCGCATCGAAGAGGGCTCTTCAGAGATCGGGGTTATCTGCCTGGGTGCGACGTATCAGCACGTGCGCGAGGCGCTGCCCGAGGCAAGCATTCTCAAGCTCGGTATTTCCTGGCCCCTCCCTCCCAAGCTGCTTGAGACCTTCGCGAATTCGGTCGAGAAGGTCTACGTGGTCGAAGAGGCTTCCACGTATCTCTCTGATCAGGTGAAAGCCGCAGGTATTGCGCTGGAAGCTCCCGTAGGAGAAATCCCGCCGTATGGAGAGCTCACGCCCGGCGTGATCGCGCAGGCTTTCGGCGCCGAGGCCGCAAGCTGCCACGAGGTTCCCGATGGCATTCCTCCTCGTCCTCCCGCGCTCTGTCCTGGATGCCCCCATCGTCTGGTTTTTCGCGAGCTTGCTCGCATGAAAGCTATCGTTACCGGTGATATCGGGTGCTATACGCTCGGCGCCATGGCGCCGCTTTCGGCAATCGACACGTGCGTGGATATGGGCGCGTCCATATCTATGGCTCATGGGTTCGAGCTCGGTCTCGAAGGCGTCGACCATAAGCCCGTCGTTGCCGTTATCGGCGACTCCACGTTCGCCCATTCGGGAATCACCTCGCTGCTCAATACCGTTTACAACTGCGGTGCGGGCACGGTATGCATCCTGGACAACCGCACCACCGCGATGACCGGCCACCAGGGCAATCCCGTGAACGGCATTACGCTACAGCATCGTCCCAGCCGTGAGCTCGATTTGCCCGCGCTTGTGCGCGCCCTTGGCGTGGACGATGTTCGAACGGTCGACCCCATGGATATGAAGGAGACGCGTCGCGCCCTTAAGGAGGCTGTCGCCTCCGATTGCCTGAGCGTCATCGTGTTCCAGTCTCCGTGCGTGCTTCTGACCAAAGATCGCGCTGCGGCGTATGAGGTGAGAAGCGACTGTCGCGCATGCGGGACGTGTTCGCTGCTTGGCTGCCCTGCTATATCGTGCGATCCTGAAACGAAGACGGCTTCCATCGATGCTTCCCTGTGCGTCGGGTGCTCCCAGTGTGCTCAGGCGTGTCCCTATGGGTGCATCGAACAGACGGGAGGTTCCCATGAATAACACCACCACGGTTCTTCTGTGCGGAGTCGGCGGTCAGGGCGCGCTCCTTGCTGCCGATATCCTTGCACGATGCGCAATGGCGTGCGGCGATGACGTGAAGCTTTCGGAAATCCATGGAATGGCGCAACGAGGCGGGGCCGTCACGACGGTGGTGCGCCTGGGAAAGAACGTGCGCTCCATGCGGGCCGATAAAGGAGAGGTCGACTATCTCGTCTCCTTCGAGACCACTGAGGCGCTGCGCAACCTCGACTACGTGAAGCGCGACGGCGTGCTTATCACCAATGACGAATCCATCAAGCCGCTTCCTGTACTGACGGGCAAGATCGAGATGCCGCGCGCCGCTCGCAAGACCCTTGCATCCTATGGCGCCAAGGTTGTTCCGGCCGAGCTTCTCGCCAAGCAGGCCGGAAGCACGAAGGCCGTCAACATCGTTTTGCTCGGAGCGCTTTCGGCATATCTTGACTATCCCGAAGAGGTATGGGAAAGCGTGATCGAGCAGCGCGTTCCCGCCCGATTCAAAGACGTCAACCTTAAAGCGTTCGCCATGGCGCGCGCCTATATGCGCGAACATGCCGACCAGGAGGCTTAGGACATGGGTGTTTCTCAGATCAGCGTATTCATCGAAAGCCGTCCGGGACATATGTCTCGCGTGCTTGAGTCGTTCAACGAAGCCTGCGTCAGCGTGCGCGGGTACAGCGCATCCGATACGGGGGATTACGGCATCGTCCGTTTTATCGTCGACGATCCCGACAAGGCGCTCTCGGTCCTAGAGCAGATGGGCGCGGCAGCCGCCAAGACGGAAGTACTGTGCTTGCGCCTAGCCGACAAGCCCGGCGAGCTCGCCCGCATCATGGGAATCATGGCCCGAAACAACATCAACGTGGTATACAGCTACTCTCTCATCTCGACCTATATCGCCATTTCAGTCAAAGACCTGAAGGCGGCCGAGGACATCCTTCGCGGCGAGCCCGTGGAGATGATAGAACAAAGCGACCTCGTGGGGTATTTTGATTCCGTTGAAGCGCAGGGCAATGCTTCGGGAGAAGGCAGGTAGTCTGGTGGATATCACGAAAAAAGGCGCAGCGCTTAAGGCCGCTGCGGCAGGCCGCTTCGACGAGCTGCCTATCCATAACCCTTCGATTGAGTGCGCAAGCCGCGAGCGCATCCGCGCCATTCAGCTTGCACGCCTTATCGACCAGGTCGAATGGACGTATGGCCATGTGTCGTGGTATCGCGAGCGTATGGACGAAATGGGCGTGAAGCCTTCCGACATCAAAACGCTCGATGACGTGCGCAAGCTTCCTTTCACGGACAAGGCGGTTCTGCGCGACACGTTTCCGTACGGGCTATTCGCCGTGCCGTTGGATGAAGTGGTGGAGCTTCATGCCTCTTCGGGCACGACGGGCAAGTCCATTGTGGTCGGTTATAACAAAGAAGACATGGATCTGTGGGCCGATTGCATCATGCGTCTCGTTCAGATGGCGGGCGTGGTGCCGAGCGACCGTGTCCAGATGGCTTTCGGCTACGGCATGTTCACCGGCGGATTCGGTCTTCATTACGGCCTCCAGCGTCTGGGCTGCATGATGATCCCCGCGGGATCGGGCAATACGGAGCGGCAGATTCAGATGATTCAGGATTATGGATCGACCGTCTTTGTCTCAACGCCGTCGTACGCACTGCATGTATGCGAGGTCGGCGAGAAGATGGGCTTCGATTGGGAAAAGAGCACGCTTCGCGTCGGTCTGTTCGGCGGCGAACCGTGTACGCCCGCTTTGAAGGCAGAGATCGAACGCCGCATGCATATCGTATGCACCGACAACTACGGCTTGACCGAGGTCATGGGCCCCGGTGTTTCGGGGGAGTGCCTCGCCGAGCGCGACATGCAGCATATCGCCGAAGACCATTTCCTGTGGGAGGTTGTAGACCCTGAAACTGACGAGCCCGTTGCCGAGGGAGAGATGGGCGAGCTCATCCTGACCCCGCTCGGCAAGCATGCCATCCCGGTGCTTCGTTATCGTACCCATGATTTAACACGCGTCGTGACCGAGCCTTGCGCGTGCGGTCGTACGACCGCACGCATGCAGAAGGTGCGTTCGCGTTCCGACGACATGCTCATCATCCGCGGAACGAACGTCTTTCCCAGCCAGGTCGAAGACGTTCTCTCGGGAATTGCAGGGGTCACGCCCCATTACCGCATCGTTGTCGACAACGAGACGGGCCTTGATCGCATGACCGTGCATGTAGAGCTGCGCCCCGAGGCATTCTCCGACTCCTTCGAGGAAATGGACGCGTTCCGACGCCATATCGAAGAAAAGCTCAAGGGCGTTTTGCTCGTGGGTTCCAAAGTGAAGCTGGTGGAGCCTGGCGGCATCGAGCGTAGCGTCGGCAAGACGAAGCATGTCGAAGATCGACGCGTGAAATAGAGCGATTGCATCGTTGCGCCGCCATGGCATGGCATGGGAATTTTGGGTTGCAAACATGAGCATTATCAAGCCACATACCCGCAAGACGAAGCAGGGCGAACCTCCCGTGAAAGGGAGGTTCGCTCCTTCTCCTACGGGGCGCATGCATGCGGGGAATATTTTCTCCGCCCTCGTTGCTTGGCTGATTGCGAAATCGCAGGGCGGCAAAATTGTCCTGCGCATCGAAGACCTCGACGCGCAGCGTTCGAAGCAGCGTTATATCGACGCGGTGATGAGGGACTTTGAAGCCTTGGGGCTGCTTTGGGACGAAGGGCCTTTTTCCAGCACGATAGGGAAGAGGCCTACGAAAATGCGTTCAGGATGCTCGAAGAGAAGGGGCTGGTATACCCGTGCTTTTGCACGAGGGCCGATTTGCACGCGGCCTCTGCTCCGCATGCTGGGGAGCGTTTCGTCTATTCCGGCACGTGCCGAAACCTCGATTCTTCGCAGCGTTTCGAAAAAAGCCTTGTTCGAACGCCCGCCGAAAGGCTCATCGTCCCCGACGAATTCATCGAATTCGACGACTGCATTCAGGGGCGCGTTTGCCAGAACCTCTCCAGGGAATGCGGGGACTTCGTCGTGCGCCGCTCCGACGGCGCCTATGCATACCAGCTCGCTGTAGTGGTGGATGACGCCGATCAGGGCATTACTTCTGTCGTGCGCGGCGTCGATTTGCTTTCTTCGACTCCGCAGCAGATGCATCTTCAAAATTTGCTGGGTCTTGCTCATCCCGCCTACGCACATGTACCGCTTCTTGTTGCGAAAGACGGCAGGCGTCTCTCGAAGAGAAACAGCGATGCGGAGCTCGATGCCCTTATCGCTCGTTTTGGGTCTCACCGTGCAGTGGTTGGTCAGATTGCAGGCATGACAGGGCTCGCGTCGACATGCGATCCGATAGCTCCTGAAGAACTGCTTCATTGCTTCGATCCGCAGGCGTTTTCCGAATCTTTCATCGACAAAAAGTCGATTGTATGGGAATGAGAAAAGCCTTCTCTTACGGCATGCCTTTTTTTGAGAGCATGGGATATGAGGTCGTCTGTGACAAAAAGGCAGAACGTCGCGGGGTGGAGCTCGCGAACTTTCGAATGGCGAAGCGACTCTCGTGAGATTGCGATGCCATATGATGTAAAATCGCGTTCCTTTGGCTACAAAACGAAAGCCGCCGTGCTGTTCGCCATGATTGCGGCGGCGTAGAATGCGCCGAGGGCGATGTTCACGCTGCAGATTTGAGCCATGGCGCCGATGCGCGAAGCAGGAATCAGGGGATTTGCAAAAAGCGCCTTGAACAGGGGATAAGATGCAAACAGCATGAACGGTATGACAAGCAGCCCCCGGCTGAAGTAAATCGCGCACATTGCCACTATGGCGCAAACCCATATGACGAGGGCTGCATGGTACAGCTTCAATGCGCGGTCTCGCCCCAGAAGGCAGGGAAGCGTCCTTCGGCCCGATTCGATATCTTTTTCCCTATCGCACGTATTGTTTGTCAGCATGATAAGCCCGACGCCGATTATCTCAGGCATGGCCCACAGCAAAACGGTGAAGTCGAGATGGCCGGTAAGGACTTGATAGCAGGCAAGCGGAATAAGCCCCCCCATGACAACGCCGCTTACCGCCTCTCCCAGGGGTAGATACGATATGGGTGTTTTTCCTGCGGAGTACACCACGACGAAAAATGCGCCGATCGCACCGATGGCCAGCGGAATCCAGCCTGCGCAATATATGGCGTAGGCGCCCAGGGCGAATGCCGCGACAAGAAAACCAAGGGCGAGGTTGCGTGCGGCGCGGGGGTTCACGTTGTTGTACACCAGCGTGGCGTCGGATTCTTCGACGTTGTCGTCGAGCGAGTCCGTGCCTTTGACAAAATCATAGTAGTCGTTGAAGGTGTTGACCGCCGACTGCATCAAGATGCAGATGACGAGCAGGGTAATCGCGAGCGATATGCTGACGGTTTCGGAGAAAACCGAAGCGGCGCACGCGGCGATAAGGCAGGGGATAATGGCAGCCGGCCATGTGTGCGGAGCGGCGAGCTGAATCGCCATGCGCACGGTGAACGCGTCGTAACGCTCTTGCCTCGGCTCCATTTCGGTCATAGGTTCGTTCCTTTCTTCTTGCCGCCTCTAAGCGGCGTTATTGTTCATATCCTGCGGTTTGCCGCCGACATGTGGGGAATGGTGCCATGTTTAGCTTGATTATCCCCCAACCTCGCCATGGCACGCATTCTCTCGATGAAGCTGCCGAAACGCTCGCGTACCGATGCGCTTCGCAACGCTTCCGAAGTTGCGGATAGTGCAAGACGATCTCTTTGGTTTCGTGGTCGAGGTTCTTTCCGTCGCGTAAGACGCCGGCGACGTTCGGTAGCCACGCACCGTTGAACTCTTGCCAACTTGTGGCGTCGCTTGAGATGATGAGCTCGTATATGGTGTCGATGAAGTCTCCCGCTGTTCCGGCGTGCAACTTTTCAGCCAGCGGTCGAGCGTCTGGTCGAAGAAAGCCGCCGATGGGTTGAGCGATTCCTGATACAAGAAGTCGTCGTCGCAGGTGAGCCACGAGAACGGGTTGTGTTGGAAGATGCCCGTCGCCTGCGACTGGACAACGGAGAAATCATCTCGATGCTCGAGCATCATTCCGAAGATGGACGATTCCGGGACCGTTTTATCCAGTTTGTCCTTGAAATGCTGCTCCTCGAAGCGGGGAGAGGGAGAATTGAGGAAGCTTGGTCCGTCGTGGTTGAAGATGCGTTCGATTCTCTCGTAGCTCGTCTCGTCGACCGTGGCCGCGGCGAATTCAGCAAGGTTTCCGCCTTTGGAGTGGCCGCCTACCATGATGCGCGCATCGAGCGGCAGCGCCGAGAGCACCCCCGAGACGTAGCGCTCGGCCGAGCGCTGGGAGGGGATGACTTTCCTATAGCTGAGGTTGAAGTCTTCTTTCCATCCCGCAAGAGTACCGTCTGTACCGCGAAACGCGAGATAGTACAGAGGAGTCTTTCCTCCGAAGGAGAACGTGCATGCGCAGAACTGCTTTTCTATGGCGGCGGCGTCTTCCTGCACGAAATAACGCACGGAGAGGTGGCGAATCTGCGGCAGCGAAGAAGCGCCTCAACAAAGGAGGGAAGCTCTTTCGAGGCGGAAATCCACCCGCCGTTGAGAAGCGATTCGAACTCGAGAAGCGAACGATGTCCACGACGGGAACACCGTCCCCCGAGTACGTCTTCGTACGGGTACGAATCAAGGTCGAGATACGAAAGTGTTGAGAGGATAAGGCTATCTACGGAATTGAAAGGCATCTCCGAAAAGCCCTGAGGGTGGTTTTTGAGGTAATCGACCATGGTGTCTTCTTGCGAAGCTGCAGAAAGCAGGGATGTATTGAGCGAGGGATGGCGCGGTTCGCGTGCGGTGCGCACAATCGGTTCAGCGTTCGGTTCTTCCATGTTCTGTCCAGCCTTCGTTCGAATCATGCCTGTCGGCCTGCCCTTTGGCGCGGATTATTGTAGCGCAGGCCTAAGAACACGCTGTAGTATTCTTACATTTCGAAGAAAGAAGTCACGCAAATCGCAACCGCGCGGGTGTCCGCTCGTCGGTATGAATCCGACCGTCCGATAGGCTGAATCGCGCCGAGGCGGGCGGCTTGTTGTCGCGTGCGAATACGGGGCAAGGAGGCTTGGATGTTGGAATTGTGCGCGGTGGCCCTTGGAGGCGCGCTGGGTGCGGTTGGCCGTTATGCGGTTGGGCTTGCCGTTGCGGCGTTTGCGCCCGAGGCGTTTCTCGGAGGATTTCCCGTTGCTACGCTCATTGCGAATGTGTTTGGATGCTTCGTCATTGGAGTGTTGTCCGCCTTGTTCGAAGGACCGTTTGCGGGGCGCGACCATGTGCGCCTGTTCGCCGTCACGGGCGTCTTGGGGGTTTTACCACCTTCTCCACGTTCAGCCTCGAAACGGTGCAGTTGCTCGAATCGGGCGCATGGGGGATGGCGGGCGCGAATGCGGCCGTGAGCCTGGGGCGTGCCTTGCAGGCGTTATGGCGGGAAGGGCGATCGCCCATGCATGCCTTGGGGCGCGTGGCTGACGAAGACCCCTTCTCGTCCCGTCGGCCCCGCCCGCTTTCATCGAACGAGTTTTTCCCCGTAATCAAGCAGCTCTTGGCGGCTGTGCACCTTCGCCTTGGCGTAGATTCGCCGCAGATGCGTGTCGGCCGTGCTCTTCGCTATGCAGAGCTCCCGAGCGATACGCTCGTTGGTTCGGCCCTTAAGCGCAAGAGCGAGAACCTCCGACTCGCGTTCCGACAATTTTGCGGATTTGACGATCGCGGCATGCATGGCCTGCATGGGATCGACAGCGTCCACGATGGCGGAAAGCTCCTCGAAATCAGCCTCGGTGAAAAGGAACAAATACGAGATGAGCGTTGCTAGGCCGGCGGATGCGAGCATTGCGTATGTCGCCCAATCGGCGAAAGGCAGGCAGTCGAATACGTTCGAGACGACGCTCCCGCAAGCCTCGCCCGCGTATAAAGCAGCGAAGCCCCGCCTGAACATATGGGAAGAATCGATGCCTGCAAGCGTCGATGCCGCTATGAACAGGGCGAGATAGGTTGCCGTGAGGCCGAGGAATCCGGCGAGTACGATGGCTTCGCCTGGAACGCCGCTGTTTTGCAGGACGGGAGCGAAGAGGAAACCGGCCATGGTGACGAGCAAGACGATGCGATAGGTGTGTCCGAGGGGGTTTTTCTCATGCGCCTTGTTCGTAAGAAGCGATTGGAGCACGGCGATGCAGAACAGAGCCAGAATAAGCAACGTCGCGGGCAGCGTGGGGGTGGTAAGCGTTCCAGGATCGGAGCGATACGCCTCCATGAAACCCGCCGAGACCCCATACAGAAGTGCCCCGGCGAGCATTCGTCTCGAGAGCATGCGGGCGTGACGCGAAGCGCCGGTCGGTGTGTTTTCCGATGCGTGAAGCGGGAGGAGGACATCGTCCGAAGACGAAGACCGTCCTGCGCCGGTGACGAGGAGCATGCCGACGCTTGCAGCGGGAAACGCGATCGTCAAAAGAGAGAAGGCGCCGGTGCCGAATGCGGATGCCGCAAAGCAGACGGCACCGGCGATGGCGGACGATGCGAAAATCTCACAGGTGGCCACCCGGGGCGAGGACAGGCCGAGCACGCGCCCCCAGGCTCCCAGCAGCGTTGCCATGGGCACTCCGACAAGAAGGCCATCCACCACGAGACCGAGAAGCGGCGAGGGTATGACGAAAGAGGGCACGAAAGCACCCGCCATGAGCATGAAAGCGCATGTGGCGAGCGCGGCGTCGCTTTCCAAGACGCGATTGGCGGCTTGCGGGAAGCGAATCATGGCCAGAAGCGTGGCGAGGGCGCACAGAAGCGTGCAAAGCAGGTCTGCTCGCTCAAGGACGAACGTCCCGAGGGGCAATCCTTTGTTGGCGCCCATGTAGAACAAGGCGAAGACGAAGCCTTGGTAGCAAGAAAAGCCCGCGATACGGCGGGCTGAGGGTACGGTTGTTTCCATAACGATTTTGCTCACGAAGACTCCTTCTGACTAGGCCATGATAGCAAACGATCGTCTCATCGGGAAAAGACTTCGAAGACTTCGTGGAAACGGGCGCTTTTGCTGACGGACCCGACCTTGCGGCATGGTATGAGAAAGCCCGCACGAAATTGCGCGGGCTTTCTCATACCTAACGAGGCGCTTCGGGAAGCCGACCGTAGGAAGGGAGCGTCGGCTTCGTTTTCGATGGCCCGAGTGCGGTTTAAGCGGTTGCAGCTTGCTCGGCCGTCTCTTCTTCGACGGTTGCGGATGCCTCGATCTGCTTGGGGGCCTTCTTCTTGCGCTTCGGCGCGGGAGCCTCTTCCTCCTCCGATTCGCTTTTCTTGATCACTCCGTCACCGGAGCTAAAACCTTCTCGCAGGTTTTTGATGGTCTTGCCAAGGGCGCTGCCGAGCTTCGGGAGATGCTTAGGGCCGAAGATGAGGAGCGCGACTCCGAGGATGATGAGAAGCTCTGGCATTCCGAGACCGAAGATTTTCATGACTGACTCCTTGCGAATGATTCGTACGTCGATTGCGGTGGGCCGCCGTAGCCGGGGCCGTTTCGTTAGGCTCATTCTATGCTTTCGGCTATCGTGCGCTCTATCGTGCAAGTCGATGAAATGCCTGGTGATTGGGAAATATCGTGTCATGCATATTGAGTAATGGCGTAGTTTTCGAATGGACGGCTTTGTTTTCGCGCGAACGAAGAAGGTGACAGAAAAGCGTCGGACGAATGGTACAATAACGCACGTTTTCCATTTGCGATTTTCCGCAGCGCGACGGTCGAGGTTTCCGTGCGAATGCGGAGGAGCATTGCGCATTGTCTGCTACGAGAGGACGAAAACGTGAACTCATTTTTCAAGATTGCCGAGCGCAACAGCACGGTCGGCAACGAGCTCGTCGGCGGCCTTACGACGTTTTTGGCCATGGCCTATATAGTCGCCGTCAATCCTCCGCTGCTTGAGGCGGCCGGCATTCCGTACCAAGCGGCCCTTACCGCGACATGCCTCGGCGCGGCGGCCATGACTGCGGTCATGGGCCTCGTGGCCAACAGGCCCATCGCGCTTGCGTCGGGCATGGGTATCAACGCCATCATTCCGTTCACGCTGTGTATGGGGGAGCATGCCGTGGATTGGCGCGTGGCGATGGCCGTCGTGTTCGTCGAGGGCATTGTCATTCTCGTGCTCGTTCTCTGCGGCTTGAGAACGGCCGTCATGGACGCCATTCCTGCGAGCCTTCGCCATGCGATAGCCATCGGCATAGGCTTGTTCGTCGCGTTCATCGGCTTGCAGGGAAGCGGCTTGGTCGTATCGAACGAATCCACGCTTCTTGCGCTGGGAGATGTCCATTCCCCGACGGTTCTTGTTGCGCTGTTCTCGATTCTTTGCGCTGTTGTGCTGCAGGTTCTCAAGGTCAAAGGCGCTTTGCTTATTTCCATCGTGTTGGCGACGCTTGTCGGCATACCGCTCGGCGTGACGAGTCTTCCCACGCAATGGAGCGCCGGACTTGATTTCTCGGCCTTCGCTGCGCCGTTTCAGACGATTCCGGGGACGGATACCATGGCTATCGTGCAGATTGCCTTGCAGCCTGCGTTGCTGCTGTTCGTCTTCTCCTTCCTCATGAGCGACTTCTTCGACACCATGGGCACGGTCGTCGCCGTGGCCGAGCAGGGCGATTTCGCCGACAAGGACGGAAATGTGAAAGATATACAGCCCATTCTCACGGTTGACTCGGCCGCCGCCGCCGCGGGCGGCTTCTTCGGAGCGAGCTCCATCACGGTGTTCGTCGAGTCGACGGCGGGAGCGGTTGCGGGCGCGCGTACGGGCCTGTCCAATATCGTGGTGGCGATTCTTTTCGTCGCATGCGCGTTTCTCGCCCCGGTGATCGGTATGGTCTCTGCGTCTGCAACATGCGGCGCGCTTGTCGTGGTTGGCTATCTCATGCTTTCGGAGGTGGCCAATGTCGACTGGTCGAAGATAGAGTTCGCATTTCCCGCATTCGTCACGATTCTCGGCATTCCCATGACCTACTCGATCACGAACGGCATCGGGTTCGGATTCATCTCGTATTGCGTGATTAAGGTCTTCCAGGGAAAAGCCCGCGAGGTGCATCCCCTCATGTGGGTTGCGGCTGCGGCGTTTCTAGTCATGGTCATTTTAGGCTAGCGCTCGATTGGTGAATCGACAGGCGCGTTTTTTCGGTGCGCATCATGGTGAAAGAAGGGGGCTGATCTTTGAAGGTTCGCCCCCTTCCTTCGTTCGAATGTCTTTATCCGTGCAGCTCGACGGTTCGAAAGACGCCCTGTTCCACTATGCCGTAGCTGTTCGATCCGTCTTTGGGAAGAGAGATGCTTCCCGGATTGGCGAAGACGATTCCGTCTTTTTCGTCGTTTGTCTTTACGTGAGTATGTCCTGAAAGCAGGATGGAGCTCCCGGGCAAAGGCGGCACGTTTTCCGGGCCGAAGACGTGGCCGTGGGTGGCGAATATCGTTTTGTGTTCGTCTACGACGAGCGCGTAATCTCCCAGGCAGGGAAACTCAAGCATCATCTGGTCGACTTCTGAATCGCAGTTGCCCCGTACGGCAACGACGCGTTCGGCAACGCTATTGAGCATGGCAGCGACCTGCTTGGGGTCGTATTCGTCGGGCAAGGGGTTGCGAGGGCCGTGATAGAGAAGGTCGCCTAAGAGGATGATTCTGTCGGGCGATTCCTCTTCGATTCGATCCATGAGCACTCGGCACCAATATGCCGATCCGTGAATGTCGGACGCAACAAGAAGTTTCATACGCTTCTCCCTTACTCGTCTTCGACGAACGCGTTTACCAGGAGGGCTACTATACCGCAGCACAATCCGCCTATCACCCATGCCATCCAGAACATGTTAGCCGTCCAGTTCACGTCATCGGGGTTTATGCCTTGGGCTATCGGCTGGAAGAGCATGACAAGGCCGGCAATGGTGGCGATAATCATGATTGCGCCGCATAAGCTGCCCGTGATGCGTTCTTTGCGGGTCTTGACGCCATGGGCGGCAAGCAGCGTCTTCTTGCGCTGTTCGTCTATGGCGGCCTTGACGATGTCCTCGACCTCGAGTTCGTCAATGGCGTTCTTATTGTACTCGGCCAGGTTCAGGCGGGCGTACAACATGCTTTTGTTCACGATGATCCAGACGGCGCAGGCGAAAAGGAGCATCATGATAGCCCCGCCCAGATTTTCGTAGGCGCTATTGTCTGTGGCTATCATGGCGAGGATGCCCAGGAACGCATCGGCGATACCTACGATAATGCCGACTCCAAGCCGCTTGCGCGCCTTCGTTTTCTCTTCGTCTGTATAGAAATCCTCGATATACGGATGGGATTTTACGAAAGCGCTGTGGCGCATTCCGGCGGGGATAAGCACGGCCATTCCCGCCACGATGCCGGCGAACAGGCCGGCGACGGCAAGCAGGTCTCCTTCGTGCAGAATGACCGTAGGGCCTCCGTCCACAAAGATGGTCCATGCGATACCGAGCATGATGAAAGCGATTCCGGTGGGGATGCGCCAAGCAAGCGATTTCGCATGGTCGTCGTAGCCGCATACGTCGGTCGCGGGTCCGTCGGGCATCTTCGGCGCGGTCGCATCTTCTGCAGGGCGGTTCGTCAAATCGCCTGTGACCAGGTCGTCAAGCGAGCATTCGAAAATCGAGCACATCTTCAAGAGCTTATCCATCTCGGGGTAGCTTTTCTCGGCTTCCCATTTTGCCACGGACTGGTCGAGACGCCCAGAAGCATGGCAAGCTGCTCCTGGGTCATATTGCGAGTTGCGCGAAGGTGTTGAAGGTTGTTGCGAAAGCTCATGGGGATGCCTTTCGTGCTAGAGGGCTGCGGGTGCGCCCTGGCGGAAACTACGGTGCCGGCTGCCGTTCAGTATGGGGTAGCATGCGGCCCGAATCCACCAACTGCACGGTTCTTTTCCCTCGATTCTCATGCGCCTTGCGGTTGCAAACCCCAGTTCAGGGCAATGCAAGGCGAATCGAGGGAAACGTGTGACCTAAACTAGCCTTCCAGCGATTCCATGAGCGCATCGAGCTCTCGGTCGAGTGCGGCAATATGCCGTACGCGCGGGCGTCGATGTAGCCCGCGAATACTTCGCTCACGTTGCGCAGGGCGGAAATATCTTTCAGCGGATCGCCCTCGAGCGCGATCATGTCCGCGCTTTTGCCCGGCTCGATCGAGCCTGTTTCTTCGCCGATGCCGAGAAGCTGCGCCCCGGCCAAAGTGGCGGTATGAAGCGCGAATTCGTTGCTCGTGCCCACATGCTTCTGGAAGTACGCCACTTCGCGCCACATGTCGTAATGGGTGGCGTATGGGCACGAGGAGTCGGTTCCAAGCCCGACAGGAACCCCCGCCTTGAGCGCCTGCGACGCCGCCTCGACGATGCCTTTGTAGACGATGTCCCCGTTGACTTTCTGTGCGGCGGTGGAATGGGTCTTTTCGGGAGGGAGCTTGGCGAAGGGAATGGCGGGTGAGATGGTGCAGGTGAGCGAGGAGGAATTGCCGAGGCCGTTCTTCTTGAAGAGCTTGATGACCTCGGATGTGAGGTGTGCCCCATGCTCGATGGTATCGACTCCGGCCTTCAGTCCGAGCAAGACGCCGTCGGTGCTTTCGATGTGGGCGGCTGTATGCATGCCGAGACGATGCGCTTCCTCGCATGCTGCCCGGGCGATGTCGAGAGACATTCTCACGACGCCCGGCTCGCCTTCTACTTCGGCATCGAACACTCCGCCTGTGATGAAAAGCTTGATAAGGTCGCAGCGACGGTCATGGCAGGCCTGGACGATTTGGCGGGCGTCGGCGGGGGTTTCGGCGATGCGGGCGAACAGACCCGCCCCATGGCCGCCGGGAACCGTGACTCCCGTGCCTGAAGTGAGCATGCGCGGCCCGAGGTACTTTCCGGCATTGATGGCGTCTCGCACGTCGACGTCGGCAAACCCGGGGTCGCCGACGCTGCGGAGGGTGGTTACGCCGCTCATGAGCTGATTGATTGCCGATTTTTTTATGCGATGGCGCAGGTAGACCATGCCGACCGGGTTCGATACCACCTTGTCGATAAGGTCTCCTGCCGCTTTGGCGCTCGTCGGTCTGCCATTGCCGCAGAGGTGCACGTGCATGTTGGTGAGGCCGGGCATGAGGACTCTGCCTCCGAGGTCGATGACGTTCATGTCTTTTTCGACGCGCAGCCGCTCCGAGGGGCCGACTTCCTCGATGCGTCCTTCGGAGCTGACGATGGCGCCGTGGTTTGCCATCGCTTTCATTTCGGCGGTTCCGTCGAGAATCGTTGCGTTCAGTATCGCGTATGTCTTTCCCATGGGTTCTCCTTTGCGGCGCAATGCTCGCTTTGGGCCTGTCAAAGCCGTACACCCCTGGCTGCATTGCTCTATAATCCATAGGACATTGTAGCGCGATGCGCCGCGGAATCGCGTCTTTCGAGAGAATGCAGCGCGCCTTCGCGCACTCGCGTTCGATAGATGCCGCGTGTTGCCCGCATTCGCGGGCGGCGTGCGCGTTCCGACGGATTTCCGATAGCACAAGGAGCCTCATGAGTGCCCATCTTGCCTTCAGCCTCAATGCAACGATGCCGGTATTCCTTCTCATGGTGCTTGGCGTTATCTTGCGTCGCGTCGGCATTGTCGATGCAGCATTCGCAAGCAGGCTCAACACGTTTGTCTTCTGCGTCGCCTTGCCCGTTCTACTTTTCCGCGATATCTCGTCGGTCGACCTTGCCCAAGAATGGGATGCCCGTTTCGTGCTCGATTGTGCTTTGATTACGCTTGCGAGCATCGTTTTCGCCTGCGTGGCGTCTGCGTTCGTTAAAAGCAGGGCAACACGCGGGGAATTCATTCAAGGCGCCTACCGAAGCAGCGTCGCCATACTCGGCGTCGCCTTAATGCAAAGCATCTACGGATCTTCCCAGGCCGCGGCTATGATGATCATCGGGGTTGTTCCTCTCTACAATGCGGCGGCTGTGGTGGTCCTCGCCGTTTGCGCCGAAGATTTGCAGACGAAACGAAAAGGGACCCGCGCGATGTTTTTCGGCATAGTGCGGGATATCGTCACCAACCCTATCATCGTGGGAATCGCGGCGGGCTTGCTGTGGACCGCTTTTCGCTTGCCTATGCCGGAGGCGGCGGGCAAAGCGGTCGATGCCGTCGCGGGGCTTGCGACGCCGCTCGGCCTTGTGGCTATGGGTGCGATGGCCGACTTCCGCCGAATGCGCGAAGAGGCGGGGCCATCTGTCGGGGCGTCGGTCATCAAGCTGTTCGGATTGTGCGTCGTGCTCCTTCCCGTATGCGTCGCGTTGGGCTATCGGGGCGAGGAGTTGATGGCGCTGCTCTTCATGCTCGGGTCGGCGACTACAGTAAGCTCGTTCGTTATGGCGCGCAACATGGGATACGAGGGCGTGGTTTCTTCCGCGATCGTCATGATCACGACGCTCGGCAGCGTTTTCAGCCTGACCGTCTGGATTTATCTCCTGCGCTGCCTCGGGCTTGCTTAGCGCTTGCGGATGCGTCGTGCAACAATGCCGTTTGCGACGTGGGCGAATGTGTCATTCGTTTTTCGTCAAGCGCTTTTCGCGAGAATTCTTCGTTTTTTCCGCCGCGACGGGCTCCTATGCATGCCGACCTGCGTAAACACAAATTCTAGGTCGATTCAATAAGAATTCACAATATATTGTGCCTAAATGGCGTATCATAAGCATCCCGAACCCAAGGGAACTCTTTTCCCGAACGGTTCTTTTTTATGGGCAGGTTCAACGGCGGCCTCATGCGGTCGCACGAAGGGTCAAAGGTGAAATCATGAAGATCATCAAACGCAGCGGTTCGGAGGTCGTCTTCGACATAACGAAGATCGTCAACGCCATAAAGGGCGCGAATTCCGACGTTGCCGAAGATGATCGTCTGAGCGAAGAGCAGATTCTTGCCGCTGCGCATCGCGTGGAGGAGCGCTGCGAATCCGCAGGCCACGCCGTTTCTGTCGAGGAAATCCAGGACATGGTCGAAAACGAAATCATGGCCCTGGGCAATTTCGCGCTCGCCCGCGCCTATATCATCTATCGCTACGTGCAAAGCCTCAAGCGCGTTGCCAACACCACCGACGATAAGATTTTGTCCTTGATCGAATGCAACAACGAAGAAGTCAAGCAGGAGAACTCGAACAAGAACCCCACGGTCAACTCCGTGCAGCGCGACTATATGGCAGGCGAAGTCTCGAAAGATCTTGCCATGCGCATCCTTCTTCCCGCCGACGTCGTGAAGGCCCACGAAGAAGGCATCATCCACTTCCACGACGCGGATTATTTCGCCCAGCATATGCACAACTGCG